>JBAYGQ010000063.1:0-8660 GCA_041666585.1 Bacteroidota bacterium | reverse complement strand
TGAATAAAGTTTGTCAGCCCATTTTGCTATATCTTCGGTTGTCGAAAGTATTGCATAGTTCGCACCATTTGAGGTGAGCAGGGAAGAGTAATCCTTAATACCCGACCACAAAATATCCGGAGTTATATCCTGATTGGTATCTAAATATAGTTCCGGCATTTTATAAAGCGGCAAGGTACCTGTGAAAGCGTTGTCTTTCAATAAAGTGCTGTCGGCAAAAAACGTAGTATTCAGATTGCATTTCGTGAAAAATCTCTTTTTCAATTCCAAACCGAGAGAATTATTCGTTACTTTTTCGGCAATCATTCCAAGCAAAATGTAATTAGTATTCGATACTTCGTAAGCTTCACCCGGATTATGACTCGGTTCATGGACAAAAGTTCTGAGAACTTCATCATTAGTCCATACCTTCTCCTTGTCGGATAAAATGGAAGGGAAGTATAAAGTATCGGACCAGTAGCTGTACAAACCCGATGTGTTACCGAGTAACTGCCAGATTGTTACATCGCCCCGGATATTGCTATAACCCTGAATCCATTTGCCTAAGGTATCGTTGAGCGATAGCTTGCCTTCATCCACAAACTGAAGAAACATAGCGGAAATAAAAGTCTTTGTAATACTGCCGTAGCAATAAAGCATATCCGGTTTCAGTTCCAGACCTGTATTGATATTGGCATAACCGCTGGTGCCTGTCCAGATACCTTTATCTTTAATAATTACGCTTGCCGATACACCGATGAATTCGTACTTCTTTACGAAATAATCCAACTGCGACTGAAGTGCTTCTGCTGTGGGAGCGTCAACTTTCTGGTACTCGACTCCGGCATATAATCCGATAGAGCCATTTACAAGGAATGATGCAGTTATCATGCACAAAAAAAGTAATACCTTTTTCATTTTTACACCTAATGGATATTAAAAAAAAATTAACGAGTGCTTTTCATTTACAATTATTAATACTGAAAAAACAGAGGAAAGTTTCAAATTATTTTTTGAAAAGAGAAAATTTTAAAGAGCTTTATGAGCTTATCTTTTTTTATTTATTTCGATATATAGAAATTTCATAATTTGCATTTTTTAATCTATATAACAAAGTTTCTGCTTTGTTATAAGAAATAATTGCCAATATCTTCAGATAGTGGACTGAAGTCCGGGAGGTCTCTCCGGCTCTACTCTCCACGAGATAAATCTCGTGGCTATTGAAAATAATTATGGAGTTTGTCTTGAAAAAATTATTTTTGATTTTATTTGTTATTTTTATTGTGGCACAGGTAGCCTCAGCACAGCCGACGGGACCTGAGGTAAAATGGGTTACCAACGTAGGATATTCCAGCGATGCAAAATTCACTCAAGACGATAAATATATCGTTGCGACAGACGGAGGCGATTTAATAGTTATTGATGCCGAGAATGGCAAAATTCTACGAAGGTGTCAAACAGGAAGTACCAGACGACAGATTAAGTTATCAAACAATGATACCCTTATTTATAGTTGTGGGGATGACGGAATTATCTATGCTCACAGATTTAGTGATTTGGAAAAAGTAAAAGAATTCAGGAAAATTGTAGATTTATATGCCTCTTCTCCTGTTGAAAGTTTTGACATATCTAAAAACGATAGCATAATAATTTGCAGTTTCGGCAATCCGAATTTAATATTTTATGATATAACCAAAGACAGCATTTACAATACAATTTTAACAGGTATTTATTGCAGGAATATTTATTTTTTTGATAATGACAGTAAATTTGTAGTTTCTTACGGGGGTACTGCCAGTATATATGATACTAAAACACTTACAATTTTATCCCATACTTATGGACACGATTTTGGAAAATGGGTAACTGGCTTAGATATATCACCTGACAACACAAAAATTGTAACCTGCGGTAATGACGGAAAAATATATATCTGCGATGTGGAAACAGGGAAGAAACTTGAAGCAATCCCAAATGTTAACGATGGTGCTGAAGTATGGGGTATAAAATGGCTCAATAATAATAGAATTATTTATGGTGGAGGTACAGGAAAAATTGCCATTTATGATTTTCAAAAGAAGAAAATAATTTATCAAATTAATGACGAAGGAGCAACGAACTTTATCGAAACCATCTTCCAAAATAATTTTCTAATAATCGGATTTAGTTATGATTCATATAATTATTGTTTGATAGATGGAGATTTTATTACAACTGTCCCCATAGAAGAAGGTAAAGATAAAGTGATTATTTATCCAAGTCCTGTTGAATCAATAATTACAATTGATTTAGTAAATACATCAATTACTAATAAAATTAATTTTTCTATTTCTGATATTCAAGGAATTGTAGTAAAATCAGGTATTGTTTCCCTATATAACGGTAAGTTTCAGCTTGATGTATCTGGCTTACAAAATGGGTGCTATTTACTTAATCTGAATTTAGGAAACAGGATAGATATTTACAAATTTATTATGGGGAGATAAGGAACGCAGAGCGTTCGGACTGCATTCCCACGCAGAGCGGTGGGAACGAGAATAAAAAGGTAGAACGGTAGTCCTCGTCTGCTCATCAAACATTAATTAGGAACGCAGAGCGTTCGGACTGCATTCCCACGCCGAGCGGTGGGAACGAGAAAATCAAGAATAACACATGCCCAATTATATAGAATTCTCTTTAATCATGCTAATCCTGTAATCCTAAAAATCAAGGTTCAGACTATTCAGTGAAATCTTTATGTTTGGGATACATAATTTCATTTCCGATAATTAAATCCATTGCTTCTTCGACTGAAGCGGCAATGAGCCAGTTACCGTCATACTTTTCATCAATAAAGTTTTCTGCACGTGTGTGCTCAAGAAGAGCTATCAGGGGGTCGAAATAATTCAGAATATTAACTATAATTATCGGTTTATTGATTATGCCGAGTCTTTTCCATGCAATTGCCTCGAACAATTCTTCATAAGTACCGCATCCTCCCGGCAGAGCAACTATACAATCCGATTCTTTGAGCATTACAGATTTACGAACATGCATATCGGAAACTACGCGAAGTTCTGAGATACCTTTATGCCCGAGCTCCAAATCCTTTAAAAAAACCGGTATTACTCCCGTTACAATTCCTCCTTCGGACAAGGCTCCGTCAGCCAGATAGCCCATCAAACCTACGTTTCCGCCGCCGTAGATGATACTGCAATTATTCAAAGCAAGCATTCTGCCGAACTTCTCAGCTTCTTTATAATATTCGGTTTTGCATTGTGTGCTCGAAGCACAATAAACGCAGACTGTTTTTGTAAGCATAATTTTATTCAAAACATCCTATTAACCTTGAAATAACGAGCCTCTGAATCTCAGAAGTACCTTCGCCGATTTCCAATAGTTTCTGGTCACGATAGTAACGCTCGGCATCATACTCTTTCATCAAGCCGTAACCTCCGAGTATCTGCACACAATGATTAGCCGCAATATGTGCCAGCTCAGAGCAGTACAATTTTGAGATAGCTCCTTCTTTTGTGATATTTTCTCCTTCTTCGAGCATCCTGCATGTATCGTACAAATAATTTCTTGCAAGTTCCAAGCCTGTTTCAACATCAGAAAGTTTGAAAGCTGTTGCCTGAAAAGAAGCAATCGGTTGACCGAATGCTTTGCGTTTTTTAGCATAATCAAGGGCGTAATCAAAAGCACCCTGAGCCAGACCGAGTCCCATAGCGGCAATAGAAAGCCTGCCTCTATCTAAAGTTCCGAGCATTTGCTTAAATCCGTCTCCCCGTTTACCGAGCATATTTTCTTTATTTACTCTGCAATCGGAGAAATAGAGTTCGCTGGTGTTCGAGGCTCGCCACATCAGTTTTTCTTTCATTTGTTTTGTATCGAAGCCGTTGGTTCCGTTTTCAACGAGGAAGCAGGATAGTTCTTTTCTCCCGTCAGGCTTCTTACCTGTTACCGCAAGCACTGTAGAACCAAGCGTTATGTCGGTAGATGCATTAGTAATAAAAATTTTGGAGCCGTTTATAATCCAATCATCACCGTCCTCGACAGCAACCGTTTGGGTATTGCCTGCATCAGAACCAGCTTCGGGTTCAGTTAATCCGAAGCCCCAAAGAAAACCGGATGATAATTTTGGCAGGTATCTTTTCCTTTGTTCTTCATTTGCATAATATAAAATCGGTCCTGCACCGAGAGAGTTATGCGCTGCAATAGTAGCAGCCTGCGAGCTGTCAATTCTTGCAAGCTCCTCTACAACGATTATATAAGACACGTAATCAAGGTTGCATCCGCCGTATTCTTCAGGCAAAAACGCACCCAGAAATCCCATATCCGCCATCTGTTTTGTTATTTCTACTGAAAATTCTTCCTTCTCGTCTAATGCTTTTGCTTTCGGTTTTATAACTTCCTGTGCAAATTTTCTTACCGTATTTCTCAGCAGAATCTGTTCCTGCGACAAGTTCCTGTTAATCGGCATAAAGCTCCTTGTATTTTATTATTATTTTTTTTAAATTTTTGAAACAAAATTGAAACACATAGTCTGAAATATTAAGATAGTAATTTTATTTTTTATTTCAAAGTATAATTAATTATAATATATCAAATTCTTTGTAAAAACTTTAGGATGTAACCCGAATGTTAGGATTCATCCCATTCTTCAGATTCGTCTGAAAATATCATCTTTCTTTCGTTAATTCTGCATAAAGATTTGTATCCACAGAATTTACATTCAGCGGGTGATGCAGGCTGAACAGGGAAACGGGATTCGGAAATACTCTTTACTATTTCTTTAGCATATCCGACTGAAAGATTCAGAAAAGCTTCCATATCGGTTATACTGTTCTCAACTCTTTTGTTTTCTACTTCCAAAAGATGATTCTTTGAATCCAGAATAACAGTCTGATGGCTTATCAATTTTGTTGCTTTGTTGTCGAGTTTCGGTTTTAGTATATAATACACCGCTCCGGCAGGAAAGACATTAATTGAATAATATTTTTTCAGGATATGTGCCGCAGAATAGAGGTAAAGCGGCATCTGGAAAGTTTTTCCTTTTTTTATACTACTATCGCTCTGAATCCCGCTTGAGCTCGATTTGTAATCAGCAATCAACATATCCAAACCGGTTTCAGAATCAAGAAATTCAATTCTGTCAATCTTTCCGCGTAAATAGAAATTGTCATCAAGCTTTATTGGTTCTATTTTATAAGGATTCGTTTTACTGCCGATTCCAAAGCTGAATTCGAATAGTGCGGCTTTGTAGTCCCATCCTTCGTTCTCCCTTTTGAATTCCGCTTTCAGCCATAATTCAAGGAATCCCTTTTTATTTCCCCTGCCGAACAACTCATCTTCTTCAAGCTGAAAAAATGTGTGATTGAATCTTATTTTCTCAAACTCTTCGTGAGCAATTTTAAAAAGTTTTTCCTTATACTTGTCATATTTTTCGGGGTTAAGACTTACCTGAGCAATAGCCGGGATGTCTTTGCTGACAGGCATTCCGAGGGGTTGAATCTTATTTTCTGATAAATATTCGGATTGAAGTTCATAATAAAAGCGGAATAATATTTTGTGCAAAAGGTTTCCCTGCTCCATAGGAGAAAGAGAAAGCTCGTATTTTTTTGGTTCAGGCAGATTGAGAACCGTTTTTGAAAAATATTGAAAAGGGCAGGCGGCATAAGTATCAAGATTCGATATTGAATATAAATCATTCTTATTTGATGTTATGTAATCAATATTTGTAAGGGCATCCGTTTCCGAAAACTTCGGATTTTCCTTACCTTCATTAAAGACACCTAAAGAAAATTTATTTATATATTCAATATTTTCCGGCTCAATAATTTTCTCTAATTTTTTTTCATCAATAAAATCCTGAAGTTCTTTCTGACTGAAAGACTGTGCGGCTGTGTATGACAGCAACTCCCCTTTAGAAGCAATTGAATAATAGAATTTATTATCAACTGTAATTTTTTCGCTCTCAATATTTGTCAAATCAACAATGCCGTCAGTTTGCAGTGTTGTTATTTTCAGAAGTGCATCAATAAACGGAGAGCGTATATTTTCTTCTGTTTCGACCGCTTTGGGATATGTGATATATATTTTACAATCTCCACTGTCCAAGGCTTCCGGATTGTTTGTAAGAAACTGATAGAAGTGTATTTTCTCAGAGCGTATATGTTTCTCTTCGGGAGAATCACTCTTTCCTGAATCCGAATAATCCTTTCCCAAAAAAGCATCAAGCCGGTATGTCATAGGAAACTCGCCGTCAACGGCACCGCATAGAATCAGTACTTTGTAGCGAATACCGCGAATCTGTTCGATAGCGGTTACCGTAACACCGAAATCCTGTTTTTCTCTAATTTGGTATTTTTCGGCTAATACGCTTGTTTTCAGGGTATGAATTAATTTTTCTAATTTAAAAGTTTTTCCGGGTTGTCGTTCATAGAATACGAAAACCATTTCGTCAAGCAGGTTAATGAATGCGGTAAAAGCTCTCGCATCACGCTCAATGTTTTCCAATAAATTATTTCTTTCGAGTTCAGTGCGATTATCATTTGAAGCACCCGCCTGATAGAAATAATCCATCAAATTATCTTCAATACAGAGCTTTTTAATTATTTCTGTTTTAATCAGAGCCGCAAAATCGGAAGGAGTATAATTTTTATTTTCAAATCCGAGAAGTCCAGATACAAATTTAAAATCTTCCAAAGCTGCTTCCACAGATGATAATTCAGCCTTAAGCCTGTTGATTTCATATATATCGGAATCACCGAAATCGTTTAAGTTCTGAATTATGTTTTTCAAAGATTTTATTTTATCAGATAATCTTCCAATCCATACTTTTTTACTTCCGAACATCTCTCCGCCTGTTATACGGAGATTTTGAGAAACATTAATTATATTCGATGCATTAATTTTTGTTTCGCTTCCATCCTTAGTTTTCTTTTTGAAACTCAGATAGGGACTTTGCAGAACCTTCTGTAAATCTTTGCGTCTGTATCCTTTCAGGACTAAATCAAGAATTGCAAAAATCGAAGCAACAACCGGAGAGTTAGCAAGCGAAAATCTGTCACTGATATTTGCAGGTATCTCATATACGGAAAAATATTCTCTGAACAGAGTGGCATAGGATTCCGGATGCCGCATAGTAACACACATTTCGGACAGAGGTATTTTTTCTTTGATATGGAGGTAGCGAATTAATTTAGAAATAGAAATAACTTCATCGACTTTGCTTTTTGTAATTAATATTTTGATTAAACCTGAAAAATTCGGATTCTTTATATCACTTTCCGTATTGAAAAGCCTGTGCCTGAGGAATACTGAGCATGGAAGATTCAATAAATCATCTTTCGTATTTTTTGCAATGTATTCATTTGATTTAAGTCGGAATCCGTTTGCAGTTAGGTGTAGAATATTGGACTCAAAATTTCCGAATAAAGGTCCGTTATCTGTTGCGGCACCTTGTGAAGTAGAATAATCGAGATGTATAGCTAAGGGGATACTGCTATTCGCAAATAAAGAAATAATTTCAATTTCAGGTTGTTTGAATTCGCTGAAACCGTGTAAAAAAATATTCGGTTTATTTTTAAACAACACATCTACTCCGCCTCCGGCTGATATAAGTTTTTCATGTAGTTTTTTCAGCAGTTCGGGTATATCTAAAAACTTATCTTCCAAAATTATCTGATATTGTTCATAAAGTTTAACAACATCTGACAAACGGCTGGCATCAACTCCCGAAGTCGGATTTATTTGTGAATTATCCAGTTCGGTTCTTAGGTTTTCAGAACTTATCCCATCCTCTTTCAGACCATAAATAATATTTGATAATCGCTGAAGCATCACAGTTGAAATGTTTTGGTCATCCTGCAAAAAGAAGGATAAAGCAGCTTTCTCTGCGGCTTCTTCAAAGAGACTCATTCTATAAGCATCGGAAATTAATCTGTACTTACGCTCTTTATCTAACTTTTTAAAGCAAAATTGAAAGAATGAATTCAAAGAATAAATCGAAAGCGGAGGTACAGGTTTTTTATACTTTTCGAAATACTTGTTTGCGATATAAGTTTGATATTTGCGTACAAGCCTGTTAGTAGGAAAAATCAGAATCAAATTCTTCAAAGTATCGTTACGTACTGAAGATTCAATCATAGCTTCGGGAGAAGTTAAGATTTCTCCTTCATTAAAAGCGGAATTGCAGATTAATTGCGACATTTCAAAATAAAAAATTATTTATTCACTTTTTGATTACAATTTAAAAAAAAATGAAAGAAAACCGAACATTTTATTAAAAGATTTGTGATAATGGCAAAATTTCATTATGTTGCTTAGTTATGTAAAAGGAGTTCTATCCTTTTCATGCAAAAAGTTTATAAAGCATTGCAAATAATAACATTGTTGAAATTATATAAAGGAGTTTTATATGGTAGGTATTGTAGGGTACGGTGCATACGTACCGGCATACAGAATAAAAGCCGGTACAATCGCCGAACAGTGGGGGGACGACATAGTAGCAATCGAACGTGGTCTGCTCATGAAAGAGAAAACTGTTCCAGGCAGAGACGAGGATACAATCACAATTTCTGTAGCCGCTGCAAAAAATGCGTTGAAGCGGGCAGGCATTGACCCTCAGAAAATCGGTGCGGTTTACATCGGTTCAGAATCACATCCGTATGCTGTTAAGCCGTCGGGTACAATCCTGA
>JBAYGQ010000062.1:0-8674 GCA_041666585.1 Bacteroidota bacterium | reverse complement strand
TTTATGGAGTTATTTAAGTTTTTCTTACCAAAAGTCGAGATACCAAAATTCAAATGCTAATGTCGTAAATTCTCCTGAATATATGATTAAAGGCGGAGTATCATACAATCTTTCTGAATATTTATATATTGGAATTGATATTGATATTGAATCGGAAAGAATGACAGTTTATAATACATGGACAAAACCGTTTATAATTAATAATTTAAGTTTTTCTTTCTTGCCTCCACAAAATACTTCCAACACAGAGGAGCGGTTTCTTAACAGGTTAAATATCTCTTTAAAGATAAATAATTTATTTGATGTTCAATATGAACTTCCCGGCGGACCGGAACATAGACAAAATGCTTTACTACAAAATGGAGCAAATTTTATTATTGAAACTTCTATAAAATTTTAATATGAAAAAAATATTTTTTATATTATTAATTTTAAATCTCTTATTTTCAAGAACTTCTTTCGCACAGGAAATTCCGGTTCCAGTAATGAACCAACTGCAAATTTTTTATAAAATTTTTAGTTCAAATAGGAATTTCAAATTAAAAGAAGGTAATGCTATTGAAATTTGTATTGTTTATCAAAAGAAATTCCGATTATCATCCGGTATTAAAAATCAGGTTTTATCAATCATTGAGGAAAATGGTAGTTTCAAGAAGTTTGATAATAAAAAAATTAATTTTAGTATATTATCCATTGAAAATGAAAAAACACTTGACAATTATCTGGAATCAAACAAAGTAGATATTATTTTAATTACTCCTCTAAGAGCTGTTAATATTGAACTATTGGCAGAAACTACGAGAAAACACAAAGTTCTAAGTTTTTGTTTTGTTCCTGAATATGTTGAATCAGGATTAAGTGTGGGTATAGGTTCAAAAGCAGGAAAACCAAAAATTCTAATTAATTTAAAAGCGTCAAGAGAAGAAGGAGCTGATTTCAGTTCACAATTATTAAAACTTTCAAAGATTATTAATTGATTTATGAATTTAATTAATTCAATAAATAGAAAATTTAAAAACCTTTCTTTCCGTAGAAAATTTATTTTCACATTGATTATTCCTATAAGTTTAGCATCATTATTTATTTACATATATATTCCTGCAAAAATTGAAAATCAGACCTATGATTTAATATCGCATAGAATCGAAGGAATTTCTAATATGACTTCTTACGCTATAAGTTCAGCTCTTTTCTATGAAGATAAGGAAAATATGAAAGAAACTTTTAATATAATAAGTCAAGATAAAGATATTTTATATGTAATTGTAACTGATTTATCGAATAAATTAATTTTTAGTTATAATTTAAAACAAGCTGAAAAAAATGGATATAATAATTCCTTAAATAATCAAATTTCTTCAAATATTTCTGTTTATAAGTATAATAATGATATTGTTTACAACAATAAAAAAGTTGGAAGGTTATTTCTGGGTGTATCTCTTACAGAAATAAACAAACAGATAAGTGAAGTCAGAACTTCAATTGCAATAATTAGCAGTTTATGTTTTTTAATTAGTTTAATTGTAGTTTTTGGAATTAGTGATTTTTTATCTAAACCTTTGGAGAAAATTGTCAAAACTATTGTTGAAATTTCAGAAGGTGATATTTCAAAGAGATTAGATTACGATTATCATGATGAGATTGGGCACCTGGCAAGGTCTTTTAATCTGATGCTTGATTACTTGGAAAGAACTTTAATTGAGTTAAAACAAAGTAATTCTAAATATCAAACAATTTTTGAATCTACCGGTACCGCAACACTGATTATTGATGTAGATACTACTATACTTATGGCAAACGATGAGTACTATCTACTTTCCGGATATACTTCTTCTGAAATTATCGGACAGAAATGGTTCCAATATTTAGCTCCTGAAAATTTGGAGGAAATGATGAATTATCACCGACAAAGACTCAAAGACCCTGTTCTTACTCCAAAAAAAATAGAGATTAAACTTGTAAATAAAAAGAATGATATTTTAGATACTATTATGAATATCGGTGTAATTCCTGTAACTAATCAAAGCATAGTTTCAATTCTTGATATCACAATACGCAAACAAGAGGAAAAAGAATTAATAAGACTATTCGAAGAGTTGAAATTATCTAAGATAGAACTTGAAAAAATAAATTCGGAAAAAGATAAATTTTTCTCTATTATAGCACATGACTTGAAAAGTCCATTTAACGGCTTTCTTAATTTAACTAAACTCTTAGCAGATGAAGTACATGATGTTACTGAGAAGGAAAGACAAGAATTTGCTATCTTGATGCATGAATCTGCAAAAAATTTATATAAACTTTTAGAAAACTTACTCGAATGGGCTCGTTTTCAACGCGGTGTAACTGCTTACAATCCGGAAAAGACCATGTTATCATTAATTATAAAGCATAATTTGAATATTCAGGCTAATGTAGCAAATCAGAAGGAAATTGAATTTATCAATCTAATCGAGGAAAATACCACCGTAACAGCCGATGTACTCATGCTTAATACAATCCTTAGAAATTTAATTTCCAATGCTATTAAATTTACGCCCAGAGGCGGTATTATTGAGATAGGAACCTCAGAAATACTTTCTAAAGACTATGATACAATTTATGTAAAAGATAATGGTATAGGGATGTCCGTTGATATTTTAGACAGCTTATTCAGAGTTGACTGCAAAGTTTCACGTCCCGGTACAGAAGGTGAATTAAGCACCGGACTCGGTCTTCTGCTATGCCAAGAATTCGTCGAGAAACATGGCGGTAAAATTTGGGCAGAAAGCGAAGAAAACAAAGGCACAACTTTCTTTTTTACCTTGAAATCTTAAAATAAACTAATATATGATTAACCCAAATTATTCATTAAGGGCACTGTCATTCCGGCTTGTCCGGAATCTTCCTTGTTTTCAAATGATGATGAGAAAAAGGATTCCGGACAAGCCGGAATGACGATATCCTTTTTTGAATTAAGTATTTTCTGTAATAATTCTTTTTCTATTGAATATTTTGGGATTAACATAATCCGCATCAGTTCTTATTTTTGCGGATGTTATATGGTGAGCCGGCAAGCGGACTTGACCTGCTGAAAAAAACTAACAAAATCCCGACACATTATTTTCACAATATTGAAAATAATTTTTCAAATACGATACTAATAAATTCTATCAAATTTCATTCTGCTTAATCCAATCATACAAAGTCCGATTCCGGCTACTACCTTATCCGTTTGCATAGGAGCCCATCTTTCAATAAAATGATATTTGCCATTTTTTATTCCCTCGATTATCCATGTTGAGCCGTCTAAACCGCGAGAATAAGGATTCGCTGAAAGGATATCCCAAAAACAATTATTATCAATTATTTTCAAAAATGATTCTATCTCATACGGAAAGAGCTGTAATAAACAATTACTCATTATAGCATTTTCAGGATAAAATACGCCGCCGCTATACTCTAAGAGCCGCAATTCTCCATAATCATTTTCGAAAATTTCTATTGTAATTGTGATTGGATTATTATGAGCTCTTCCCCATACAAAGCGAAATAACTGTTTATTAGTATCCGATGCTTTTTCATAGAATGAATCTAGCTTAAAATCTCTCATCATCTTCGAATACCAATAATTAAGATTTTCAGAAATTACGTTTTCCGGAAAGTACTTAATGTTTTCTTGGTTTTCAGTACTCATAATTATTTTTTTGATTAGTACAAATATACAATATCAATTTTTATTTTGCTTAAACCGAGCATACACAACCCGATTCCGGCGGCTACATTATCTTTTCGCAAAGGCATCCATCTTTCAATAAAATGATATTTGCAGTTATTAAGTCCCTCAATTATCCAGTTAGAACCGTCTAATCCGGTTGGATAGGGATTTTTAGACGGAGCATTCCAAAAATCGAATTCATTAATTACATAGTACAGATTATTAACATCTTCAGGAGAAAGATTAACATAACTTTCAATAACAATTTCATTCTTTGAGAAAAGCTCACCAATGTTGTATTCAATATAATGTAGCTTCCCGTAATCATTATCAAATATTTCTATTGTGATAACAATTGGATTGTTAAAAGCTCTCATCAGCAATAATCGGTAAAAGTGTTTGCTACTTTCAGAGCGCATTTCGTAGATAGATTCATGCTTCATCTCTGATAAAAATGATGAATACGAGTTATAAGAAACATCATTAAAAATATTATCAGGAAAATAATTCATAATGTAATTTTATTTACTCAATAATTTCTTAATCAATTTTTTTCACCTGCCATTGTTTCGCATCACATAATTTAATTAAAAGATTAACAATTTCCTGATTTTGATTTGAATATTCTTTTGATAATAATTCTTTTGATTTTTGATATTCTTTAAGATGGCGATAAATTTCAGCCTTAATCAAGCATTCTTCCTCATCATGTTCGTCAAGAAGGGATAAAAGTGCAAGTAAATTTTCTTTCCTATGTCCAATTCTATCCGGAACTGAAAAAAGCGTATAATCGCCACATCCCCGAAGGGTATCATTCCATCTTCTCCATGCGGCAAGTCTAAGTTTCTTTTCAATTTCTTTCGACGTACACAGTTCACTTCTAATAGATTCGTAATATTCTTCTACTGTTAATTTTTTCATTTCATCTGACATTTTAGAAAGTTTATAAAATAGCTCAGTGGGCTGACCGGCATTAATTTCTAATCTGTCTTCATACCAAAAAAATGAACAACATCTATAGCACTTTAATACATCAGGATATATAAGTAACATTGGGTAATTAACAATTCCGTCTGTCCACAATGTGGCTCCGAATGTATTGCCGGAAACCATAGTCAGCATTTTTTTAGTATGTCCGCAATAAGGACATGCTATAAAAGTAGATGAGTTTCGTATTATCACAAATCATCCAAATTTTATTTATTTCTGTTACTGATAATTTCTGAAGTTTGAACTATACCATTTTCAATTGTAATTTGAATTTCTTCTTCATATACGGACAAAAATCCCATGTGTATATATTTCAATAATTCCCCTTGAGGTATTTTAATGATTCCCGAGTACCAGTCAGCAAAAACTGGCTCTTTATTTTTTTTATTAAGCGCACCTTCGACATCAACAAGATACAACTTATTTTCTTTTATCTCCCAGGTACCGAGGTACCTTCTCCAGCAGGCAGTAGAACTAATTATACTTCTAAGATATTTTTCATCCTGTGTAATATCAATTTTTTCGATGAAATCACAATTTTCAGGGATTTTTGGAGTGCCTGCTATTGAGCACTTTTTGCCGTTTAAAATCAATATTTCTCCGATTTGTGCTGTCATTTTTTTCTTAATAATTTATTTCAAAAAATCGTTATCTTATTAAATTCATCCTACCGGTTTTTGTTTCAGAATCTGATTTTATTACATAAAAATATACCCCTGATTGCACAGGAACACCATATTTATCTAAACTATTCCAAATAAATGAATGATTTCCTGAAGAGATATAACCTTCATATAATGATATAATTTTTTCTCCATAAATATTATAAATTGACAAATTTAATTTGCTATTTTTATTCAATGTCAATCTAATATTCGTTTTAAATGAGAAAGGATTTGGATAATTCTGATTTTTTATGATATTTGAAGAATTATGGACTAAAAATTCGTCTTCATTAATCTCATCAATTCCATTAAATGAGAATTGATTTATAATCACTTCAACTTCATTGGTATCAATTGGTGGTTGACCATCGAGTAACCATAGGTTTATTCTAATATTTTCATTCCCTTTATCCGGTATAGAACTACTATTATCATAAGCCCAGGTATGAATTACAGAATCAGAAGAAGGAGGTAAATCAAAGCCTAATTTACTTAAAAAATTAATTTTATCTTTACACCAGGAAAAACTATGAGTAGAAGAGTCTATTCCTCCGGGAAAAATCCATTGATACCTATTTCCAATACTATCATAAGGCTGAATCACATATTGGGTGTTTGTATCGTTTTGTAATCCCCATTTAGAAAACTCTATGTCTATTTCGCGGTGATTGTAAACTGATGAATTATCCCAGGTAAAAAGCCCCAAAACCACGTTAGGATCTAAATCACCTATCTTACCGATAATTTGAAACGAATATGTTCCGTATCCTAAATTATTGCCATTTATTACTTCTGGACAAAGCCACTTACCATCCCGATGAGTTATTCGAAGATGTAAACGACTTAAACTATCTAGCCAAACATTATCTTGACTTTCTGAGAAATAGTTCGAACCCGGACCAACTGGATAAACGCTAGCTTTTGTACACCAATCATAACCTGAAAATTTAAAAGGCTTGCCACAGCGTGCTTCACAAGTCTTTGTTAATGCGATTGTGTCTAGTAATAGAGGTAAATCAGATAAATTTTCTGCCCTAGGTGCAATTACAGTATCCGGAAGTAAATATGCACAAATCTGTGTAGCATAAATATCATTCCCTCCTGTTACTATATTACATATCCAGGTAGAATCACTGTTAATTGAAGTAAAAGGGGTTGCAAAGCTTGGTTTTGTCCACCAGCCGTTACCTTCAATAAAAATATAAACTGCAATTTTATATTTTTCCGGATCTACATTATAAACTTTACCTTTTAATGATCGGCTGGTCCCCCATTGAGGAATTTCAGTAAATTGTAACAAAGGATTTTGAGCCATAAGATAATTTATCTGATGATTATTAAAAAGAGGAAAGTGGATAAAAAATTGGAACAGCAGAAATGCGACAATTAAAAAAGAAAATCTTTTCATTTCAGTTTTCATAGCATTACCCTTATATAGTTTGTAATAATTTCCATGAATTTCTCAGCTTTTGTCTGATTTAGTTTTTCCTTAAAGTATCCTTTAAAGCTATGCAATTATTATATAAATAATCAGGCAAAACTCCACCTACAATTGTTAAACTATCATTACCCAGAAACTTTTGTTTAGAAAATAGAAATGCTCTGATTGTATCTGCATAAACATCATTTCGATTTGCATTATTTAACGTAAATTCAAGTTCCCATCTACCATCGGGAAGTATATATGTTTTAGGAAAGTCGCTATACGGTTTAATTACCCAGCCAAAATTATCAATTGGAATATGAATGTAAACTGCAACGAAGTAATCGCACCTATTAATATGTTTTACTTCTCCTTTAATATTAAAAGTATTAGTACTAGAACCATAATTGGTAAAAGTATTAATTGCAATCGAAGGAATCCCGGATCCACCGATGATATCACATGGCTCAGGATCAGTAGTATCACATGAAAAGCATAGAGAAATTAATATTAATGCAAATACTGTTAAAAATAAGTTTGATTTCATGTTAAACCCCCTTAAAAATAAATTTGTTGTTTCAATTTTTTGTATTTAATATCAATTCTTCAAGCATTTTAATATGTTTCACCAGATAATCAGCCAGTGCAAAGGTTGTGTCAGCTTTTTTTCCATATCGGATACCTTCTAATCTGAATTTAAAATCAGGATAAGATGATAGTTCAAGTGGTATGCACATTCCCGGTTTTATTTTTTCTAAAAGATTTTCTAAAGCAAACAAATAGACCGGTGCATTTATATCAAAATAATTACTTGAATCTAAATCGTCTCTCATTGACAATACTCTCTGCATAACATAATCAAGTGCAAAGCCTTCTGCTTTTAACTCTTCAGTCCATCTACGTGCGGTAAATTCATTTAAACTTTTATAATTTATTAAATATTTTACCATATTTTCTACTTTTTCTTTATATTCATCAGGATAGTAAAAAGAATGAACATGACCGTATTCATGGGCTAAAACAAATCTCACACATGAAAAAATCAATTCAAATATCACCATTGTCTTATATTCGGATTTTTCTTCAAAAAGCTCTTCATCAATTTTTGATTCGTCTTTTACAAGTTCCAAAAAACTTTTAATAGCCAGTTCATTAGTAATAGATGGAGCTTGCTCATTATTATCAATCCCTTTAAAAATCTCTTTGTCATAAAACAAAGAGCGACAAATAATAATTGTTGCAGTATATATTTTAAAAAGAAATCCGGAATTAAATAAGATTAGAAATCCGTTTTGACATCTGATGATATTTGCATTTGCAATTGGATCAGGATTTTCTCCGGCAAAAACATTATTGATTACATCAGGATATTTTTTGGCTAATAAGGTCTCGATTTCCGGAATTGTATCCCAAATCAATCTATTAAAGTCAAATAAAGAGTATTGTTTATTGATTGCTTTATCTATTTCAATGCTTTGTTTATCTGGATTACCGGGGTAATTCCATACACTCATATATACTCTTAATAAATCATCAGGTATTCCCCTTGCATCTTCAGGGAAGTCTATAAGCCGGAAATAATCCTGTTTTAACTCTTCCTTACTCATGATAAATTTTTTTGAAAATTTTTAATAATTTCCATTCTGTTATAGATTAAGTCTGTCAATTCTATTATCATATTTTCTGCATGATACTCAAACATTTTAACGGACTGAAGCATCGGGATAATAATTTCATTTGTTTGTTCACATGTAATTCTTATTTTCTCAATATTTGTAAAGTCTGTATTTAGATCTGTAAAATTACTGATTCTATCAGCTCCTTTGATAATTTTTACACGGTCGTATTTTGAAGAAATCAACCTCTGCAAGTATTCTTCTTTTGTTTCATAATTACGAA
>JBAYGQ010000061.1:0-8769 GCA_041666585.1 Bacteroidota bacterium | reverse complement strand
TGCCATATTTCAATTTTGTAAACCTCGCCTTTATTTTTTACTTCCTGAACAACAAGGTTCTCAAATCCATACTCCAAATATAAATCGGCTCCGCCGTCAATGTAGCCCCAAAGTGATTTCCCGTCATAATCATCATTCCTTGTTATATCAAATGTTTTTGAATCATTCACATCCAATCTGAAATCATCTCCGCTCTTGGAAAGACAGGGCTGACCGCTTGTAATTGTTAAACTTATAAAGAAAAATGTTAATAAAATTATTATATTAATATTATTAGATTTTTTATACATCTATTTTCTTTCATTATTAAATAATTATAGACTGACTCTATTCCAATTAATTTTATTTAAATCTGCGGTTCCGAGTTTAAGATTTTGTGCCAGCTCCAGAAAAGCCTTTCCTTTAGCTGATTCTTCTTTAATAATTTTTTCTTCTAAGCGTTTCTTCAATATTATTTCATAAGCTATTCTGTCAATAGCAACAGGGTCGGTTCCGACTAATAATGTATTGATATTTCTGATAAACTGTGGATTAGCACCGGGTCCTCCGTTGATGCATCCGCGAATACCGTCAATAATATTCAAAACAACTTTATCACGAAGCGGGGGAAAGGCACACACTTCGGCACATGTCTCAGCCCACAAATCTTGGTGAAGTCTTCCTGTATTTGTTATTGAGCCGTAGGCAAGATTTTTCATTGCGCCTGTGAGTGAACCGCCTGCATTTTTAAGAATCGGGATATTTATTATTTTTGTTACCTTTTGTGTGCATATCTTTGTAAAGTAAGAGTGGAAGCCTTCGTTTACCATATAAGGCAAAGTGTCTTTATCGTATTTTCCTTCAATATCAGCCCAGTAAAAAATACTTTTATCAATCATTTGCTCGCTGTATAAAATACCTTTGTCATCAACAAATGAGCCGCTTTTGTCTTGCCTTTCAGTTCCGATAATCTCAATATCCGGAAAAGCTTCATTTGTAAATCCGCATTCTGTCAATTGGAACTCTCTTCTGTCCCAAATCACAATTTTCTTTCTATTAATTCCTGCTTTTTCAAGTTGTGCAATAACTGCTTTTGTCAGTTCAAGACTTGTAGATAGAATTTTTCCTGCAACAGGATTTACTTTAATTCCTATAATATCATCCTGCGACACAAATAATTTCCACACTTTTTCTACTGAACTTTCATTTGCTAAGTTACATAAACCTTTTTCAAGCATTGTATAAACAATTTCATAATTAATCATCGCTTCTTCAGAAGCCTTTTCATTAGTTATCTGTATAACTTTTGCAGGAAACTTCCCGGGCATCGAATTTTCATTTCTTTCGAATTTGAGAGCATCTTCGATATTCGTTTTCGGTTTAGAAGGTTTGGTCTGAGCAAGTATGCTTCCTGACAGAACGGGTGCAAAAACGGCAACTGCACTTACTTCACCTGCAATTTTGCAAAAGTCACGTCTTTTAATATTTTGATTATCAAACTTTTCCATAGTAAATTCACTTTTAATTTTTTATTAATTAATGATTTCCGTTTCTTAATTTCGCAAATATTAGTTTAAAAAGCAAAGGAATAATATATGTTTCCTCTGAGAATCGCAATTTTATGGCATTTCCACCAACCTTTTTATGACAAAGGAGGTGAATTATTTTTACCTTGGGTAAGGTTGCACGGTGTAAAGGACTACTGGGACTTGCCGGAGTTGTTTTATGAATTTCCGAAATTAAAACAAACAATCAACCTTGTCCCTTCGCTTTCTATACAAATTGAAAACTATGCTTCCGGTAAGGCTAAAGACCTTATTCAGAATTTATCGGTAATAAACTCATCTGAACTTACAGATGAAAATAAAAGAGATATTTTAAGATTATTTTTTATTTGTAACGAAACGAATATGATTTTTCCTTTCCCGCGTTATAAAGATTTATACGAAAGGTCAAAAAACACTGAAGAAGCATTGATAAATTTTTCAGTTCAGGATTGGCTTGATATTCAAGTATGGTACAATCTTACATGGTTCGGACAATTTTCAAGAACAGGTGCATTCTTGAAAAATCTCTTTAGAAAAGGTTCGGGATTTACCGAGCAGGAAAAACAACTTGTTCTTGAAATGCATCGGGAACTTCTTGGAAAAATTAATGATCAAATGAAAAATTTAGAAAAGCTCGGTCAAATTGAGATTAGCTGTACACCTATGTATCACCCGATTTTACCTTTGCTTTGTGATTCTAAAATTGCATTGGAGTGTATGCCCGATGCACCTTTACCGGAAAATATTTTTAAGTTTCCTCAGGATGCAGAATATCAAATTAAAGGTTCCTTAGATTATTTTGAAAAGTTGTTCGGTAAACGTCCGACGGGTATGTGGCCCTCTGAAGGTTCTCTTTCGAATCAGGTTTTAAATTTGATGATAAAATCCGGTATTCAGTGGACTGCTAGCGATGAAGAAGTACTCCACCACTCATTAGACGAAAATTATTCACCTCTGCTAAAGTATTTTCCATGGAAGTATTCCGGCGAAACTGGCGATATATCCTTGTTCTTCAGAGACCATAATTTATCGGATGCAATCGGTTTTACTTATTCCAACTGGAACCCGAACGATGCCGCTGGTGATTTTTGCAACCGTTTGCAAAACCTCAAAAATGATTTGACAAACTCTTATGGTGAGGAATGCCTTAAATCTGCCGTAGTACCTGTGATTCTTGATGGTGAAAATTGTTGGGAGTTCTATCACGATAACGGTATTCATTTTCTGCGCTCACTATTTCAACGATTGTCAGACTCAAATGAATTAACGACTGTTACTTTTACTGAAGCTGTTCTCAATAATAAATATGATTATGTCAAACCCCTTAATAACATTCGGGCAGGTTCTTGGATTAATGCTGATTTTAATATCTGGTTCGGTCATGCTGAACATCGTATTGCATGGTCTATACTCGCACAAGCAAGAAATGAAGTTGAAAAAGCAACGATTTTTCTTTCACCTGAAACCATTCAAAAAGCGATGGAAGAAATTTACATCTCTGAAGGTTCTGACTGGTTCTGGTGGTACGGGGACTCCCATGTAGCTCCTAATAAAAGTGATTTCGATGTTCTTTTCCGATGGCACATCCGAAAAGTTTATGAAATCCTTGGTATTGACGTTCCCGTAATTTTGAATTTCCCTTTAGGTAAGCAGTCCGGTTCAGTTGCTTTGGTTCCACAAAGAGGTGAGATTCATACCGAAATTGACGGGAAAATATCATCGGAAGAAGAGTGGAAAAATGCCGGTTATTTTGATGCCAAATCCTCTATGACAGCAATGCACCAGATTGGTGAACTTCTCAGTCGTTTGTATTATGGTAATGCTAATCAATATCTTAATTTTCGAATTGATACTTTGCGTTCGATGACAGATGATGATGTAATTGAATTGAATTTTTCAATGCCGCTACAATTCAAAATAGTTTTTAAAACCGGAAGTTTCCAAATTAAATCAGAACAAAATGTAAGTCTCCATTCAATTAATTATTCTCAAAAAGACATAATTGAATTTGCATTATTGAAATCGGATTTTGAAAGTTCTAATAAAAATGATGAAATAAATTTTGAATTAAATATCATTACAAAAACAAAGGACGGAGAAATCGTTTATCCACGTCAGGGCACATTAAATCCTGTGTTGTGAGTTAAAGAGCTTGTAGAAAAAAAGAAGAAACTCTTATTTAATTTTATATAAAAATCCTGCTAATAACTTACAGATTTCATCTTCTGTTTTTTTATAAACTCCGACAGAAGGTCCGTTGAAAATAAAAGTAAATGCAAGAAGTTCTCCGTCTGCTGTAGTTACGTATCCAGCCAATGCGCTTGCGTTTCGCAGTGTACCGGTTTTTGCATGCAAATTATTTTCAGCGGGGGATTTTGTCATTCTTTTTCTCAGAGTACCGTCAACACCGGCAATTGATAGAGAAGAGTCGAATTCAGCGAAAAAGGGCTGTTTGTGTGCGGCTTCGAGCATCTTTATTAACGCTTCGGGAGTAGTAAGGTTTTTTCTGCAAAGTCCTGAACCGTCGAAAAACTGACACTTTTCATAAGGGATATTTAATTTTGAAAAAAATATTTTTCTGGTTTCAAGGCTTTTCTTTGCATTATTCTGTCTGTCTCCCGAGTAAGCACCCGTGAATTTGAATATATTTTCTGCAAGATAATTATCACTGTTTTTATTAGTCGGAACTATTAAATCAGTAAGAGTTCTGCTGAATTCAGCGAGTAAAAGCGGATGATTCTGTTTGTCATCGGAAGGAAGTTGTTTTATTCCAATCTTACCGTTCACTTGAATATCCCCGGCTTCTAATCTTGATTTTAATGCTCCTGCAACAACTATTTCGGGATTGTCAATAAAGTGTTTAAATGAATAAGTTCTGTTGGGAAAAACCCATCCTGAAATAATAAGATTTTGGGAAACATCGTCAATTTTCTTAGACTGAATATTAATGCCGCTTTTAGGAATTTTAGCATTCGCATTTGCTTTTTCTGAAACTGCATCTCCGGCACGCAGCAAGTAATCATCAGAATTATTATTAATTATAGAACTCCACCGTTTTCCTTTTTTATTTTTTTTCCCGGAAGCTTTTTTAATTGAAAGTTTTTGCTTAGTCTTAGCTTGAATCTTAATGTTTTTGTTTTTTGCCGAAGGCTTCTTAATCGAACTTTTAATTGTTTGTTTTTTGTTTATTAATGCCGCTTTCTGCTTAGCCTTAGGTAGTGTTATTGTATTTTTACTTTTTGCTGAAGGTTTTACAATAGAACTTTTCGTTAACTGTTTCTGGCTTGTCAATGTCGTTTTTATGAACTTTTTTGTGCCTCCGACCTTGGCAAGATTAATGATTTTAAATCCTTCGGATGCAGGAAAAGTTTGAACCGCTACTGGATTAATAGGTTTGGATGTAGAATGTACTAAAACGGTAACATGGTTCTTTTCTAAACTAAGTGCGGTAATCGGAGGAAGAGGTTCAACGATTTCATTGTCTCCGCTGTATTTTTCACGATTTTTTATATTGTCAAAAAAAGAACCGTCTGCGTAAATGTTTCCGTTTATTTTTCTTATACCTTTTCCATACACTTCTTCAGCAAGGGATTCGATATCAGAAGTTGATAGCAGAGCATCACCATGACCGACAATATATAAATTTCCGTTAATAATACCGTCATCTATTTTTATTGCATCTGTGAAAACCTGTGTTTTAATCTGACAGTTTGCTCCGGCGGCTAATAAAGCGGTGAATGTAGTGAACAATTTTGTTGTTGAAGCTGGTGTAAATGTTTTATCAATATCCTTTTCATATAAGAACTTTCTCTGATTAAGAGAATAAACTCCAATTCCATATTTAGTTTTTTTAAGTCCGTTTGCTGCTAGTATGTTTTGGATTTTTGACTTAAGTAGAGCAATTGCTTTTGTGCTGTCCAATCCGGAAATTTTTGGTTGATTACCTGTAGAATTTGTTGGAACTTGTGAATAGACAGGAAATTCCGATGATAAAGATAAAAATAATAAGATAGAAAGAGCAATAGAAAAAAAGCAAAATTTTGTTATATTTTTTAAAATAATAAAATACATTATTGTCTTTTGATAATTGGTTACTTATGCCGCTTAACAAAAATACCGAAAAAATATTTTATTCCGAAATGTTAAAAAGAGAAAAAAAGGTAAATGAAACTATTTTAAAAATGTTAAATTTGAAAGTTGGAAAAAAATAATATTTACTATAAATATAAAGTAAAATCGGAGAGGAAAAATGACTAAAGCAGATGAATTCTTAGCTCTTGCAAGTCCGATAAGCGTGATTACAGGTAAAGACAGGCAAGATTTAACCCGTGATGATTTATTAAAAGTAATCATTGAAAAAAATATTCAGGTAATTACCTTCCATTACACTGCCGTTGACGGAAAAACAAAAGAACTGAAAATCCCGATTTCAAGCAGAAAACACGCCGAGCTGGTACTTACCGAAGGTGAAAGAGTTGACGGGTCTTCATTATTTAAAGGTATTGTTGATCCCGGAAATTCTGATTTGTATGTTGTACCCAAATACAAAACCGCCTTTATAAATCCCTTTTGCGAAGGCAGTCTCGACTTTATTTGCACTTTTTTAATGAATGACGGAAAACTTGCTTACTTTACACCTGATAACATTCTTTCAAAAGCCGCATCTATTCTTAAGAAAAACAGCGGATACGATATGTATGCTTTAGGAGAACTCGAATTCTATCTTTTAAGTGAACAGTGTAATCGTTTGTATCCTGCACCTAAGCAATCCGGGTACCATTCCAGTTCACCCTTTGTAAAAAGCGGAGATTTAATGCTGGATATGCTGAAACAACTTACACAAATTACTTATGGTTCAGTTAAGTACGGGCACAACGAAGTAGGATGCCTCGATAAACTTGAAAGTGATTTCGAAGAGTTGAACGGTAAAAAAGCCGAGCAGGTTGAAATTGAATTTTTATTGACTCCAATCGAAGACACCGGTGATTACGTTACTCTTACCAAATGGGTTATCCGTAATATGGCATACAAACGCGGATTTATTGCTACATTTGTTCCGAAGTTAGAAGTAGGACATGCAGGCAACGGCATGCACTTTCATCTCGCTCTGATGAAGGATGGGATTAACATAATGACTACCGATAAAGGCGATCTTTCAGACCAGGCGCAAATGCTGGTAGGAGGCTTGTGCCATTATGCTCCTAGTTTGACATCATTCGGGAACATGGTTTCTGCTTCTTATTTAAGACTTGTTCCGAATCAGGAAGCACCTACAAAAGTATGCTGGAGTGAATGTAACAGAAGTGCTTTAATAAGAGTACCTCTCGGTTGGTCGAATGTCAATAATCTTGCAATGAAAGTGAACCAACAGCAGAAAAAGAAATTAGATACTCAGGAATGTCGACAGACTATCGAATTGCGTAGTCCTGACGGAAGTGCATTTGTCCATCTGCTTCTTGCAGGTATGACTTTAGCCGCTGACTGGGGACTTTCAAAGGGAAAAGAATCGCTCGAAATTGCAAATCATTGCCATGTTTCTGTCAATATTTACAATTCACCTGTTTATGCAACTTTAAATGAACTTCCGACAAGTTGCTCCGAATCGGCTGAAATCCTTTTGCAACATCGTGATGATTACGAAAGGGCTAAGGTCTTTCCTCCTAATGTAATTACTTACATTGCAAAAAGGCTTCAAAATGAAAACGATAAGAATCTTAATAATCGTTTGATGGCTCTACCTGACGACGAAAAGTTAAAAGATTCAAGGATAATTATGCATAGAGATTTGCATACTCATTAAAGTATAATTGTTTTTAAAATGGTGATGTCTTTGGTGGATTTCGCAAGACTTCTCTTTAATTTGTTGTCAATATATTGAGGTAAAAATGTTTGGGAAAAATATTAGAAAAAACTGGTTGCTCGAAGAAGACGTAATCTTTATCAACCACGGTTCTTTCGGTGCTACTCCTATTCCTGTTCTTGAAGCATGTAAAAACTATATGGAACAAATGGAGCGTCAGCCTTTAAGATTTTTTCTAGATGAATATCCTGAGTTAATCCGTAAATCTGTTAGGAAACTTGCTGAATTTATTAATGCAAAAAGCGAAAATATTGGACTTGTCGAAAACTCGACAACCGGCATTAATACTGTACTAAAAAAGCTCTGTCCTCAGATTCAGCCCGGAGATGAATTGCTGACAACAAGCCATGTTTATTCCGCAATCAGAAATGCGATGAAATATACAGCCGAAGGCTTAAAAGCAAAATATGTTGAAATCGAATTACCTTTTCCTCTTGAATCCGAAGAGCAGATTATTGAGACATATAAAAAAGGATTTAATGATAATACCAGATTAGTTGTTATTGACCACATTGCTTCATCAAGTGCGGTTATTTTTCCGGTAAAAAAAATCGTAGAATTAGCAAAACAATTCGGTGTATTAACTATTATAGACGGTGCCCATGCTCCGGGAATGCTCGAATTTAATATCAAAGATATTAATCCTGATTTTTACATCGGTAATTGCCACAAATGGCTTATGGCACCTAAGGGTAGTGCTTTTCTCTGGGCTTCAAATGCACAAACTAAACAAATACATCCACTTGTTATTTCTTTGTTTTATCAGCAGGGCTTTACTTCAGAATTCGATTATCAGGGTACTAAAAATCCTGTATCCTGGCTTGCTTTGAGTGATGCTATTGATTTCTATTCTAAGCAGGGGAAAAAAGAAGTAATGAAGCATAATCATGAACTTGCCATTTCTGCGGCTAAATTGATTTCAAAAGAATTAAATCTCGAAATACCCGCTCCCGAATACATGTTCGGTTCTATGGTAACTTTTGAATACAAAGGAAAAGTCGATAAAATTGACCATAACACATTTTTAGAACTTAGAAATAAACTTTATAAAAATTATAAAATTGAAATGCCTTTTTTTGTGTTAAATAATAAAGTATGGTTTAGAATATCCGCTCAGATTTATAATGAAATTTCCGATTACGAAATTCTTTGCACAGCATTAAAAAAGATGTTGGTTTGATTTTAATTGAATAGCGATTTACAATTAAATAAATAATATGGAAAAACAGAAGCTTAAGATTTTATTTCTGACACCAAGATATCCTTATCCTTTAATAGGCGGGGATAGAGTGAAACCGTTCAACATGCTTAAACATCTGGCACAATTCCACGATGTAACGCATGTAGGTTTTTATCAGGGTGGGAATAATTTCCAAGAATATA
>JBAYGQ010000060.1:0-8785 GCA_041666585.1 Bacteroidota bacterium | reverse complement strand
GGATAAATCTGTTACTTTTTCAACGAAAAGCCATGGAAATGTTAAAATTAATCTTGAACAGAACCAAAATGTTATTGTTCAGATTGTACGAGAGGCTTATAGTTCCAAGGGAGTGCGGGTTACTACTAAAATCGGTTTACCCGGTAGGTATGTCGTCCTGATGCCTTATGACAATATTGTCGGTGTTTCTAAAAAGATTTTAAAAGTACAGGAAAGAAAACGTCTCAGACGGATTACTCGTGAATGTCTGCCTGAAGGTTACGGGTGTATTATCCGAACTGTTACACAAAATATGAGCGAAACTGAGATTCGCAAAGATTTGGAGAGTTTGGTTAAAATCTGGCAGGAAATTGAAGTAAAAATTAAAAAAGCCAATCAACCGATGTTGCTATATCAGGATTTGCCGATAGTAACAAGCGTAATCAGAGATTTATTCAATAAAGAAATCACAAAAGTAGTTATAGATTCAAAGAAAATTTATAAAGATATTTCCGGTTATCTCAAGTGGGCGGCTCCTCACCTGTTAGAAAAAGTTGTACTTCATTCTGAATCGGTTCCTGTATTTGAAAAATATGGAGTTGAAAAAGAATTAGATATTACGTACCGACGTAAAGTTTTGCTACCGAGCGGAGGTTCAATTGTTATTGACCAGACAGAAGCTATGTATGTTGTTGATGTAAACTCCGGAAAGTCAATTTCAACTCATCAGCAGGAAAAGAATGCTTACAAAACAAATTATGAAGCTGTAATCGAAATAGCCAGACAAGTAAGAATCCGTGATATTGCAGGTATCATTATCATTGACTTTATTGATATGGCTGTTGATACACACAGGAAGAAAATTTTCTTTTTAATGAAAAAAGAATTGAGCCGCGACAGAGCTAAAACAGTTGTTTTTCCATTGTCTCAGCTTAATTTAATGCAAATCACCAGACAAAGAATAAACCAGAATATAACTGAAAAACTGAGCGAAGTATGCGAGATGTGCAACGGCTCGGGCAGGATAATATCTAAGGCGGTACTGTCAACTGCCATTGAAAGATGGATTAAGAATTTCCGGGCAGGTTCGAGAGAATTCAGACTCATTCTGATTGTTCACCCAAATGTAGCGGCATATCTTACTGAAGGTACTTTTTCAATTTTATCGAAACTGATGATTAAATATTTTGTGAAAATCAAAATTCAGCAAAGCAATCATATCAGAATGGATGAATTTAAGTTCTATTCTGTGAGACAGGAAAGAGAAATCACTCAGGAATTTTTTACTCAAAACTGACAATGATAGATTCAAATAAAATTATAACAATACTCGGCTCTACAGGTTCCATAGGTGTCCAAACCTTACAGGTTCTGGATGCTCTTGGTGAAGGTTGCAGTGTAGGTTATTTGACAACCAATTCGAATATTGATCTTCTGATTGAGCAAGTAAAAAAATATAAACCTGAAGGGGTTGTAATAAGCGAAGAAAAAGCATTCAATGAATTTAAAAATAAATTTTCATTTTCAGGTTCAATTTTAAAGGGTAAAGACGGTATTTGCGAGGCGGCTTCTTTTGCGGGGAATGACCTTGTAGTTTCTGCATTAGTCGGGTTCAGCGGAGTCTTGCCGACATTATCTGCAATTAAAGCAGGTAAAGATGTAGCTCTTGCTAATAAAGAAACTTTGGTAAGTGCCGGTTCCATTATAACAAAGACCGCAATAGATAATAATGTAAGACTAATCGCTGTTGATAGTGAACATAGTGCTGTACTTCAATGCATTATCGGTGAAGAGAAAGATTCAATTGAAAAGATTATTCTTACTGCTTCCGGCGGTCCTTTCAGAAATACCGATATAAACGATTTCGAAAAGATAACAGCGGCTCAGGCTTTAGCTCATCCGAACTGGTCAATGGGCAATAAAATTACGATTGATTCGGCAACTATGATGAATAAAGGTTTTGAAATTATTGAAGCATTCTGGCTTTTCGGTGTGAATAAACAACAAATTGAAGTTTTAATTCATCCTCAGAGTATTGTTCACTCTATGGTTCAGTTTATTGACGGTTCAGTTAAAGCTCAGTTAGGATTGCCCGATATGAGACTGCCGATTTCTTATGCTTTGGATTATCCGCACAGACATAATTACGATTTTCCGAGGCTGGATTTAGCTAAAATTGGTACACTTACATTTGAAAAACCCGATACCGAGAAATTTCGCTGTCTTGCACTTGCATATTATGCACTTGAATCAGGAGGAACTGCAACTGCAATTCTGAATGCATCCAACGAAATAGCGGTTGATGCTTTTTTAAAGAATAAAATTTCTTTTAGCGGTATTGCAGAATGTGTAGAGAAAGCTTTGGATTCAATTCCTGTGCAAAAGCAACCCGGTCTGGACGAAATTATATTTGCTGACAATGAAACAAGGGTAAGAACCAAGGAACTAATTAAAAAGATGAAAAAGTAGATTTATTTTTTATAAAATATGATTTTTTGATGTATTCTAAATATAGATATTTGTTTAATTATTTTTTAAGATGTTATGAATTTTTTGAGTGATGCACTTTATTTGATACTTGTAATCGGATTGCTTGTTGTAGTACACGAGTGGGGACACTTTATTGCGGCAAGAATAACAAAAACGAGAGCAGACGTATTTTCTATCGGAATGGGACCGAGATTATTCGGCTATAATAAAATTACGGGATTTACTTTCGGTAAACTGCCTAAGGACTGGGACGGCGGAGGCTGTACCGATTACAGACTGGCGCTTTTTCCTATCGGAGGATATGTTAAAATAGTAGGTATGGTTGACGAAAGTATGGACAACAGTTTTGCTTCGTCTGAACCTCAGGAATGGGAATTCCGCTCTAAAAACACTTTGCAGAAAATTTTTATGCTTAGCGGCGGAGTTTTGATGAACACAATACTTGCCATCGCCGTTTTTTCCTTTATTACCTTTTCTCAGGGTAAAACTATTTATAAAACGACAACAATAGGTTATATAAAACAGGCATCAATTGCCGATAAAACCGGTTTAATAAAAGGCGATAAAATTATTGCTGTTAATAATCAACCCGTTGATAATTGGGAAGATTTGGTCAGAAAGCTGATGCTGAATGAACTCGGCAAAACAAAAAATCTGAAGCTAATCAGAAACGGTCAGGAAATGATTATACCTGCTGACGGGAAAATGATTCTGAAACAGCTCTCAAATAAAAATATGAAATCTTCCGAAGAAATTATCGGAATGTTTCCCGATCAAATACTGACTGTAATCGGAACAGTTGACGCTAAAGGAACGGCGGCTAAAGCGGATATTCAGCCCGGTGATACAATAATTTCTATTGACGGACAGGCTATAGGTACGCTATTCCAATTTCAGGATTATGTAAAAAGCCATAAAAAACAAAACATGTTTTTTGAATGGAAGCATAAATCAATTGTAAAGACAGATACATTAACAACAAATGAAAACGGACTTATAGAAGTCGGACTATCACAGATATTTACTGGTAAACAGATACTTATTAATTATAATATTTTTGAAGCTATCGGAATCGGTACTGAAAATACTTATAATTCTGTTATTCTATTCTTTGATACAATGAAGCAGATTATTATCGGTAACTTATCTTTCAAAGAATCAATTGGCGGTCCGATTAAAATAGCTAAGATGGCTTCACAGAATGCAGAAATGGGTTTTCTGGATTTTATAAAATTCCTGGGTATGCTTTCAATTACCCTTGCTGTGATTAATTTCTTACCGTTTCCTGCACTCGACGGAGGACATCTTATTTTTGTAATTATTGAAAGCATTGCAAGAAGGGAAATTCCGTTCAAAGTGAAAATTGCAATACAGAATGCGGGTATGATTATTTTACTTATGTTTATGGCTTTTGTTGTTTACAACGATATTGTTAGATAATGGATTCTGAACAAACATCTTCTTCGGAATTACCGTATATTCTGGTTACGAATGACGACGGCATTGATTCGCCCGGCATCTTAGCTTTAGTTAACGCTATGAAAAAATTGGGTGAAGTAATTGTTGTTGCTCCGGACAGACAGCAGAGTGCTGTAGGGCATGCTCTTACAGTACTGAATCCACTTAGAATAACGCCATTCAGACGCAACGGTGAAAAGTTCGGATTCGAAATTAACGGTACTCCAAGCGATTGTGTTAAGCTTGCAATGTCAGCAATAGTAAAGCGAAAACCGGATTTAATCGTTTCCGGTATCAATTACGGGAAAAATACTTCTGTGAATATTTTGTACTCGGGTACAGTCTCTGCGGCAACTGAAGGTATGTTAATAGGAATTCCTTCCATTGCTTTTTCACTTGCATCTTATGATTACAATGCGGATTTTTCCTTAGTTGCAGATTACAGTTTAGAGTTAGCAAAAATTGTTCTGGAAAAAGGTTTACCTAAAGGTACTTTGTTAAACGTAAACGTTCCCGCTATACCTAAAGAAGAACTGAAAGGTGTCAAAGTTACAAGGTTAAGTGATTCATTCTGGACTGATAATTACGAAATGAGAGTTGACCCTTTCGGTTGGAAATATTATTGGTTCTCTGGAAAATATAATACAGTTGATACTGACCTTGAAGCTGATGATTTTGCAATTGAAAACGGATACATTTCAGTTTCGCCGATTCAGTTCCATTTTACAAATTTAGATTTTATGGAAAATCTGAAACATCTCGAAAAAAAAATATTTTAATAAAGCGCTATGACAATTCTCTTTATAGGACCACTTAAAGCGGAATTCGTAAAAAACGATATTGCGATTCTATCCTCAAAATATAAATTAATTCTTCATGATACTACAATCGGCAGGGGACCTGCGGCTCTATTCAGTCTGATAGCATCTTATATTAAATCGTGTTTCAAAGTATTAAAATCAGATATTGTGTATTGTTGGTTTGCCGACTATACTACATCTGCCCCTGCTATGTTTGCTAAAATTATAGGTAAAAAAGTGTTTGTTGTTGCAGGAGGATTTGATGTCGGATATGTTCCGGAGTTGAATTACGGTGCATGGACAAAGCCTTTCAGAAGATTTTGCGTTAAAAATACTTTCCGCTTTGCTACAAAAATTTTTCCTGTTTCTGAGCATGCGTGTAGAGAATTATCAGATAGAATGCAGGCTAAACATCCGCCTGCAACAGTGATTTATAATTGTATTAATGCAAATAAATTTGAAAAATATCTGTTACCTGAAATTGAAAAAAAGATTGTGCTTACCGTCTCAAGAGCAGAAGATTATACTGAATATATTTTAAAAGGAAGTGATAAATTTATCAGAATTGCCTCGCTAATGCCGGATGTTTCTTTTGTTCTTGCAGGTTTGCAGGGTGAAGCTTTAAAGCTTGCAAAAGAAGCTGGCAAAGGACTGGACAATATACAGATAATACCGGGATGGCTGAATTTATTTGAGGAATTAGTGCCTTTATATAAAAGTGCCTCATGCTATTGTCAGTTTTCACTCGAAGAAAGTTTCGGTTTAGCAGTTGTTGAGGCAATGTTATTCGGAGCGGTACCGATTGTATCGAACAGAGCGGCATTACCTGAAGTTGTCGGAGAGTGCGGTTTTGTTGTTTCAGACGATGAAGCAGAAATTCAATCTGCTATCAGAAATGGATTACTTGAAAATGAAAATGAACGAAAAAAATATAAAAAACATAGCTCCGAATTTGATATTTCTATCAGAGCTTCTTCTTTGCTGAAGGAATTTGAATAAGAATCTACCGGACTGTACAGATATTTGATACAAACCTTGAGATAACATTCAATTATAATTTCTTATGTGTACCGTTGCAAAAAGGCGGAGTAGTTGTATGTTTGCATCCACACATATAAACTTTTTTTTTCTCTTCAATAGTAAATTTTACCGGAGTAAATTCACTTCCTTTATGTGATGCGTCGCATAAGGGTTGTTTTTTTGATTTTCCGCAGGCACACCAGAAATAATTACCTGCTTCTAATTCGACTGCATAGGGTGTTTTTGATGCAATTTGAGGTTCTGCCATTTCAATTTTCTTTCATTGAGTAAAAAATAATTCAAGATTCAGGATTCAAAAATAATCAAAAAAATTTTGTAATGTGCATAATATATTGTTATGATATTTTTTGGAAAATAAATTTTTTAAAAATAATCAGAACTTTTTTAAATCTTAAACGTAATGATTTTTGAGAAGTCAAATATTTTTTGAAAAAATTAATTTTAATATTTTAATAAGGAATTCTTATATGAAAAAGTTCATTTTACTTTTTATGTTTATCTTAGTTTCAGGCACTGTTTTTGCACAGGAAGAAGAAACGATATTCGGTAACAACAATTATAGTTTTGGCGGATTCGGAGCCGCAGTTACCCAGTTCTCCGGTGTGGACGATGAATTTGCTTTTATGAGCGGAATCAGAGGCGGAGTAATTATTAACCATTCAGTAACAATCGGTTTAGGGAGTTATAATTTTACAAATCAGGTAAAACACGCAAATTACGTGGACCCAGTGTCGAATAAAAAACCTTTTCTTGAAATGAATTATTTCGGATTAGAATTTGAATACACATGGGAACCGCTAAGTGCATTGCATTTTTCGGTTCAGTCTCTAGTGGGGTCGGGGTGGACAGGATATCGCCTGAATTCAACTTTTGACTCGCATGACGACCATTATGATCCCGATTATGGTAATGACTGGTTTTTTGTAGCTACACCCCAAATCAGCATGGAAGTAAATGTAACAAACTGGATGCGTATTAGCACCGGCGTAGGATACAGAGTGGTTTACGGCGCTGATTATCATTTCAATAATGAAACGATTAATGACCAGAAATTGAGCAGACCATTCGGTGCATTGACTTTTAAATTCGGAAAATTTTAGTTTTTTAAAATAAATTATATATAAGGTGTTTAAATGAAGAAATTATTAGTTTTATTTATGTTTGTTTTTTTATCATTTCCAATATTTGCACAGGATGATAATAATAAACAAAACGGAAAAGAAAATTCACAGAAAATTGAGACTTTATTCGGGAATGATGAGTTCCACAGTGGCGGATATGGCGGACCTGAAATAAAATTCAGTCCGTTTAAAAATGCAGGAAAACAAAAATTGGGTATTCTTGTCGGCGGTCGTGGCGGATGGATTGTGAATAGTGTCTTTTCTATAGGCGGTGGCGGTTATGGATTGGTTACCAGTCCCGAAGTATATAGAAAAACAAGTCCGCTATTAGGAGGCAGGGATTCTGTATATTATTTAAGGATGGGATATGGCGGTATGTTTTTTGAATATATCAATTCTTCAAGCAGTCTATTCCATTTTACAGTGAACTGTCTGATAGGTGCAGGAGGTGCTTCTACCACACTATCAATGAAAGATATGATGAATCAAAACGGTAATTATGATAATGATCATAATTGGGTTGAAGATGCTTCAGCATTTTTTATTGTTGAACCGGGTGCGATGGTTGAAATGAATGTTACTTCGTTTTTCCGTCTCGGAATGGGAGCAAGTTATCGGTTCGTTTCAGGATTAGATATGAAAAATGTTACAGACAGCGATTTGAGTAATTATTCTCTTAATCTTATCTTTAAATTCGGAAAATTTTAATTTAATCTGTAAGTGATTTTAAAAGTGAATCAGACTTTGGTTTGATTCACTTTTTTTATTAGTCATTATCCTGTTGAACTATGTCAAACTCTACAAGAACAGGGCAATGGTCAGAAATTGTTTCTGTTTCTTTCTTTGGCATTGTACTGAAGAAATCGAAAACTCTTACTGAATTCTGTATGTATCGGTTGTACAAATTTTTACTCACAATGATATTATCAATAACATAAGCACTCGGGTATTTACAGCTTTTTACATCTGCGGTAAGGAAGAATAATTTATTGTTTTCAACCAACGGAGTAAGTGTAGGAAAATGCTTTCGCTGAGGAGTGTCGTTGAAATCACCGATTATAATAATATCCGATTCTTTATTTTTTCTTTTTCGAAGCATTGAATCAGCCCAATCTGATGCCACCTGTGCCTGTTCTTGTCTCAGTTCTCTGCTTTTTACAAGCTTCTCTTCAGTATCATCATACCTTGATGTAGATTTAAAATGTACAACCATCATTAATAAATCTAAATTTCTTTTTTTTATTTTCACTATCAAGCCGGGTCTTGTTCTATGCTCTTCAACAATCAGGGGAGTGTATTCTCCGACTTTTTGAACTTTAACACTCTTTTTATATAACACAGCCGTATTCTGTTCACCTCCAAGTTCTCCGACTATAAAAGACCAGTCCGGAAGGTGTTTAATTAATAGTTTTAATGCATCCGCGTTTTCGACTTCCTGCAATGCAAAAACATCTGCTCCTGTTTGTTGGATAATTTCTGCAATCCTTTTGTAATCTCTTTTAGAGCGGTCAATTCGGTCATTTTCACTATCTCCCAACCATGAAACGTTGAAGGTACCGATTGTGATAAACTTGTCATTTGTTTTAATTGATTCTGATTCACAAGACACAAATAAAAGTAGGATCAGAATAAAAGCAAGAGATTTTAAGTGTTTATTCATTTTATTATCTATTTTAAAATAAAAAAGTCACTCTGATGAAAGTGATATTGAATTATTTATAGAATCAAATATATATCGTTATCGCTTTATTCAGAATGACTTAAAAATTAAAATCGGTTATTATCCTTTAAAAAAGATTGCTTTGAAAATTAAACCAGCCATGTCAGGATTTTCTTTAAGCCTTCTCGTTGAATAACCGTACCAATCGCTTCCAAAAGGCACATATACACGTAATC
>JBAYGQ010000059.1:0-8788 GCA_041666585.1 Bacteroidota bacterium | reverse complement strand
TTGATAGAAGTATATCTTTGAACTTCTTTTTCACAATTTGATATTTTCACATAATATTCTGAAACTAATTTTTTGATAAACATTTCCTGATTTTTCATAATATTTAAGTATTAAGTTTTTGTTATAATATACGACAAATGTAACACAAAGTTTCACATAATCCAAACATTTTTGTATTTATTTTCAAATTATTTTCTAACTAACTGATTTTTAACAGCCATCCACCTTAAAAAATTAAGAAGAAAAAGCCTTTCAGTTTCAAATTTAGTGTTCGTTTGGCACTAAAGCATATTCGCAGCCGTTACCGCCAATTAAGAAAGATACACAAACGAACCTTTTTCAAGTAGTTTTTTTGTTTCTTTTATTCCTTTGTTTGCTCCATCAATATCGCATCTGCGAATTTCAAAAGTTATCATAGCAATACAATCATTAATATGTCCAATTGTTTTGTATTTATCTATGTCTTTTCTTCTTGACTTTTTCAACTTTGATTCTATGGATAATAATTTTGTAAATAATGGCTTCCAATTTTCCATTGTTTTGTTCCAATCTTTTTTCATTTGACTTTTAAATTAACTGGCGGTAACAAAGGCTAAAAAACATAGCCAATAAAGTTCCTACCTATTTTGAAACGTGATTATAAGGCTACGTTTCTTAGCCTCAACGTTAGCAACCATTAATTAATTTCTTAGCTTTTTCATAAATATCTTCATCTCCAATTTGATAACGCTCCCAGTATTCAATGACCTCTTTCGTGAAATTAATAAACAGTTCACTTCGTTTGCTAACATCAGATAAGCTCAAATTTTTAACCTCGCTTTTGCGGTCATTATAGAGTATCGTATCTATTTTATTCATTTGTGATTTTACTACCCACCAATCTTGTGAGTTCACAGCATCTTCAAGCCTATTTCGTATTTTTCTTAATTCTTCTATCATAATATTTCGTTTATTAATGTCGGTTAAAAATCAGAGCCTATCTGAGTACCGTTAGGTGCAAGTTTTAAATAAATATTTTTTGCCAACGCTCCGCACGTTTCAATCTATTTTCCTTCTGAATATTATACATCCAGCTTAGTACTTGACCTATATCAACCTGTTGGTATCCTCGTTTCTGCAAGTCTTTTAATATCTTTTCAAGTTCTTTCATTGCTTTATTTTTTGCATTGCCAACGCTCAAAAACGAAACGCTAACAATATGTATATGTAATACAGCCAATTAAGTTTAGTTTAAGTTGAAAAATATGTGCAAGGCTGTACTACACATACATTCAACGTTAGTTGCAAGTATAAACCGCTACTGCAACCGTTTCTTGTAGTCTTCAAGAGTTACGATATTAATTTCTGAAATAATTAGTTTTCGAGCTTCGTTGTTTTCAACTCCTTGTTGTTCTTCTTTTGTTTTAAGTTCAGATAATTTATTCATCCATATTTCATTTTCGGGTTTTAATAACATGTAGTCTTTAAGGTCGTAATCTGAAATTTGAATTTTATCGCCTTTTGAGTTTTCAGCAACAAATCGCCCATCTTTTCTAACTCCGATTACTTTTAGTTTTGCACTTTTGTATCTTTCTGGTGTTGGCTCAACCCAAAAAGGTTTAAAATCTTGGTTTGTCTTTTTATAATCGTCAACAAACTTTTTAACGGCAGTAAATGAAGTGCTTTCTTTTGCGCTTTCTTCTGTACAAATACATTGAAACTTTTCACAATTAGTATCAAATTCAATGTCGAACCCTCTATACTTTTCAATTAAAATCTTACTCATAATATATTGTTTTATAATTAATTACTAAAAAATACCTGCAACTAACACGGTGTCATACGCTATTGGGGGTTAAGTGCAATTTGCAGCCTTGTAGCTTCGTTTTTAGTTCGGTGTAGCTCGATAGTTTTGCGCTCGTAAATCCCCAACAGCGCATACACCAAACGTTATACACAATGCTATTCTTTCGCTCTGATTAACATTTCGTAACTTTCTTTTTTCACCACTAACTCACACCACTCTAAATCTATCATACTGTCAAATGGACTTTCATGTGCAGTTATTCCAAGCATTCCTTTAGTTATACAATCTAAGCTAAGAACTTTAAATTCCAAAATATATCGTTTTGTTGGTATAAATTTATCATTATAAAATGGTTCACCAACAATAACCAAAACAGTATCTCCTTCTTTGATTGTTTTTATTTCATTTTTCATGTTAATAAAAATATTCACATCAATAACATCTGATTCTAAATCATTTATAGAAATATTGTATGAATCATAAAGAAGTTCTGGTAAAAATTGTTTTAGTTTATTAATAGATTTATCAATATATTGTTTAGTATAAGATTCGGTGTTTTTGTAAGTGCTTTTGTTTTTAGTTAATAATAAATCTATTTCAGTATATAATTTTATAGTAAAATCATTTACTATTTTTTTATCTTCTTTTTTATCGTAATTAAATTTTGATAATATTTTTGCCTTTTTTTCATCAGATTTTTTCATAACTGCCATCTCTTTTTTTTATTGTAATTTTTCAGTTGTAGTTCTTCGGAATACACTTCGACATACTTTCCGATATTCATAATATAATTATTTAATGATTAATAATTTATACATCTTGTCGTACATATAGTAGTTAGCAATCAGTTTGCTCAACTTTGTGGCATAATTCACATTTTCTGTAATCATAATTTTTTGAATAATGAGTAATCCATACATGGTCGCAAACCGAATTGCTAACATCAGGTATAGTTAATTGCCTTCCACTCGTATCAAACTTATGCCCACACACGCTTTCACATTCTCCCGCTCCAAGCATTTTTACTACTTCGCAATTTTTTGCACATTCTGGAAATGGTGTATTTTTATCCATCGCACTTGTTATTTAAAGTTTATCACTCGTATTAAAGTTAGTGGTATTTTCAACAGGCAACTAACCATACCTGCGGCTCGTTAGCTGCAAGCTGGAATGTGCATCCAGTGTGTGGGTTTTGGTGCGTCCCACGCAAACAGCGAACCAATTAACGGTATTCTTCCAAATGTGGCAACTGAATACCATCCACCAAGCATTTCTCTTTCCAACCGCACCAAAACCTGAACGTCATTTGGTGGTGGAGTTGTATTTATGTCAAACCAGCCAGCAGGTAACAAGGTATTAGCTTCATTGCCTTGTGGTTTTTTTGATACTTTTGTCATATATTTAAGTTTTAAGTGTTTAATAATTATTTGTAGTTAATTGAGCAACAGCAACGAAAGCCAATACCCAACCGTTATAAACAATAAATTTTATTATCCTTTGGTGGTTCTTTTATTGTTTTATCTCTTTTCTTATCACTACATTTTTTACATAGTATCTTTATCGGTGTGTCCCAACTTCCAAAAGCATTAGTATCACTGCTTCCACATTCATCACATAGTAAGTGTGCCATAAAATTTAAAGTTTATAACAACAAATATAAGCCATTGTTTCAGTGCTTTTAATATCTGCTGTTGGTTAATATTCATTTTATCTTTCTGTTTAAGTTCGTGTTCAACGGCTTATATTTGCAGCCGTTAGCCACAATTAAAGAGCCTTGTACGCATTTGTAATTACATCCTTCATTTCATCTACCATTTTCTTTTCATCATCTTTAAAAAGTTTGACGATTAGCCATAGTAAAAAATTAGCACTCACAATCACAAATCGTTGTCTTAGATTTGGATTTTCCATTTTGATATAAACACTTTTTAAATCTTTCATAATTAACTGTGCCTAACAATGTATATAGCAAATAGCCGTGTCAGGCGTTTTAGAAACTATCTGCGGTTTATTAATATTTGTAATTCTAATCAATATTTGCGTTCGGCTACTTGCCATATACTAAACGTTACCAACAAGGCTACTTTACTGCTTTGATTTAACATTTCGGTTAGCAGTTTTTTTATTTTGCCCACGCACTAAAGAAATAAGAACATCCTGAATAAATGTTTTTAAATCCTTTTTTTCTTGCAATGCAAGTGCTTCAAGTTCCCAACGAATATCATCGGGTATATCAATGTTTTTTTTCATATTAATTTATTTTTATGCTTCGTTATCTTCATCTTCTACTTCAATTTCTTCTATATTAACATAGCGATTGTTGTTATCACTGTAAGCAGATTGGTGCCCGTATGTTTTAGGTTCTCCCTGAACAAACACTCCGTTTAAATAGAATCCCTCTCCTTTAAAATTTTCTTTTTCAATTTCTTCTTTTTCAGCAATAGTTCTGTCATCATTTAATTCCGTATTCCAGAAGTCATCCACATCAGTAATGTAATTAATCCTTTCACAATTACTATCCGAAACTGTGTTTATCACTTCTGATTTGAAACATTCAAATGCTTCTTGTTCGGTTGAAAATATTTTTACATCTTTTCCGAAACTGTTTCCGCTTGTAACTTTAATTTTTGTTTTCATAATTTCTGTTTTTTAGTGTAATTATTCATTCAATTACAGTACAAATATACATCATATACTTTAAGTATACAAGATATATTTGCAAAAGTTATTAACAATTTGTGTAAGTTACTGATAATCAGAGAGAATAATTTTAAAACCCACCCTAAAAATTAAAAAAAAAGCATTTGTATTTGACATTATCATTTCGACTATTTTACCGTACTGTTGCTAACACGGGCTTTGTGCAATTTGCCCTATTATCTTTCTGCTATAATTTGAACATTTGTGCAAGGGCAAACTGACACAAAGCCCGAAAACGTTATGCTCCATTACTACATTCGTGTTTCAAATTACAGTTCTGTGCAAATTCTTTTTTTACATTAGTCAGTATATCTTCCATATCTATTAAATGTAAATTTATCAATCCTTTTACTTTTAAATTTATATCAAGATTTTGCTGTTTTAAAAATGTTTGTACAATTTCAGGTTGATTACTTACTTCATCGACCTCATTAAATTTTTGATTCCAATAACCAATTTTCTGCTTTAATAATGTAATGGTGTTCATTTTTTATTTGTTTTTTAAAGTCCATCTCATTCTCATTAAATATTTCCAAATTATATCACGCGTCAAAAAAAAGACAACCTTCTATGGCATCATGCCTTCAGCTACACAAGATCGCATAATTTTAGCCTATCGTGGCTGTATAGGACACATAGTTGCGGTTGCCTGGACGTAAAAGTAATGATTTCATTTTTCATTCTAAAAAAGCTACTCATTTTTCCTTTCCCCACTCATAACAACAATCCGTAAATGCACATTTATAACCTTTATCTGTTTTTATAACTTCGCGACCTCCGCATTTAGGACAAACCGCCACTTCATTTTCACCATCATCGAATAAAATCAATATTAGCTCGTATGCCTGATGTTTAGTTATTGCCTTGTTATCAAGGTCGGTTAAAATTGATTGTAATTTTTTATTTTCCCTACTCATTTTCCTTTTTCCCTTTCACCTCTATCACATAAGTATTGCCAATCTTTTTACAAGTTACTCCTTTAGCAAGCCTTTTATCTTTAATCTGTAACAAAACGGCTGAACGTGTTACGCCCAACCGCTTTGCATATTCTGTTACTGATAACTGAGCGTCATATTTTCCCACAAATATATTTAGAGGATTAATATCAAATTCGTTATCGCCCCAACATGGAGTTCCGGTATCGTCTAAATAAACTTTTGAGAATAATGACTTATCAAGATATTTTTCAACTAATCTATTATTGGATGTTTTTAAAAATGCTTCTAAATCAATAATTTTTTCAGAATCATTAAAAACCCCTTTAATGTTGTGTATTTTAACAATTAGCTTATAATCAAATAAGTATTTAATTTCTACTATTTTCATTATTTAATCTTTTTAGTTATTAATACTTTTTTAACTTTTTTATTCCATTCGTAAAATTCAGTCCACTTTAAAACTATCTGATATTTATATTTATCAATAAAGATTTTTAAGTCATTTAATTTATTTGGAGCAAATTTTCCTCTTAAATTAGAATATGTAATCTTCGATATTGCACCATTTTTTACATATAAACTAACTTTTACAATATTATCATCATATAGTGCGTGTATATGTATTGGCTCGTGATCGTCAGAATGAAATCTAATTATAATTCCGAAATATTCATAAATTGTTGGCATATTTTTTAATTTTAAATTACTGCAATATTGCACCACAAAGATAATATAAATTTATTAATTAGCAAGTATTATTTTTTTAATTTCTTAATATAATCTTCGTAAGAACTTTTTACGCAATATAAAATATGTTCTTTTGTATTATTGATGTCTTTATATATATAAATAGTGTATCTTGGCGTATTTCCAATAGCAATATTAGAATCTTCCTGAATATAAATTTTTTCTCTTTTACATTCTTTTTCAAAAAAATCCTTACACTCTGTTAATACTGTTACTTCTAAAACTTTTGAAGTAATATCATATTTTATTGCTGAGTTTCGTTGTAATTTTTTTATGGTTTTTCGCTCCATTGGTTGTTCCCCCTACAAAGATTAATGTTATTACAATCTTCTCCTTTATACCACCAAACACAACTGTCGCATTTTTCTAACTCAATCCGTGTTCGTCCATGATAGATACAACTTTTATGGTTCCACTTAATTCGTGCTTGACTTCTATTAGAATTAAAGCCTTCGACAACTCCATAAACATTTTTATTAACCATTTTAGGCGGGTTTTCGGTTTTGTCAATTATCCATGTACTCATTAAAACTTTGTCGCCTACTTTTAAGTTTGCCCATTCTTTTTTTATCATTATTTCGTTTGTTTTAAAGTATTATTTAATTTCAGAATATAATTTTCATGATTTTTCAAACAAGTATTTATTTTCTTCCCCTACATTTATGTATTAATAGCCCAAGTCCAGCAACCGGAAATAACAAAACCACCCACACTACCATTATAGCTCGAATTACACCCAATCCATTACACATAATTAAGTATCAATCCTGCAATTAGAAAGTCCTTCTATTAAATCCTTTATTGGAGATGTAAATTCATTCTCCGCTATTGTATGGTCTTGCAGTTTATGTATTGCCTTTATTTCCCCTGCCAATAAAAGCATTGCTGAGGCATGTTTAACAACTCGGTTGTAATAATAGGACTTATGGTAAGGGAAGTCCCCGCTTTCAATAAATGTTTTTAAGTCATCGCACTCTTTTTCTATTTGCTTCAAAAGAGCGTCAATAAGAGTGTCTACAAATTCGTTTGTTTCCATATTCTTTACTATTATTATTTTTTACTAATCATCTATTAACTAACTGAACCTCAAACATCTGAAAGCCCCTTCAAAGCCCCTTCAAAGCCCCTTCAAAGCCCCTTCAAAGCTCCTTCAAAGCTCCTTCAAAGCCATTAAAACCACTTTTACACTACTAAACTAAGCAAACGTAAGAGGAATAATAGGGACGGAGGGGGATTACTACCCAAAATATCATATCTTTTCATATACTATTTATAATTCCACCATCTATCACATCAGCCATGATTCTTAGTAATTCAGCTATTGACCGTTTTCCGAAATTCCGAAGTTTCAAATAATCATAGGGAGCTATGCTAAATAGCTTATGAATACTATCATCCGCACTAAAACTGTCATTAAGCAGCCTTTTAAGCCTCATCGAACATTTGATTTCGTGTATTTTTGAACTTGACGTTAATTTTCCCACAACCTTAACTTTATATATTATTCTTTAAAAATTCCCTTTCATTAAACCGCTTGTACTTAATCTTTACAGGCTCTACACCTACCTTAATCCACTCAACTAATGCGGTTTTACTTATATCAACTCTTGTTATTTTTATCTCGGATTCCTTACACTCATAACCCCACCGTTCCAAATCAGCAATAACCTTTTCCTTGCCAGCACTACTCACAAAAAAACAATCCGTCAAATACATAATAAAATCTGAACCCATACCCGAAATAATATCCATACACACAGAGTGAACATAATCCAAAACATCTAACCTTACAACATTAAAGGGTTTCCGGTATATCTTAATGCCACCAACCATTTCACCGCCCTCATACACGCTTTCCCTTACAACACTACCCAAACTACCAATACTTGCAACCCGACCAGACTTCCATTCTCTGTTCTTTCTCATGCCAACATTGTACGTGTCCTCATTCATTACACCAATATTATAAGCAGTTTTCCAATAACAGTTATTTATATCAATTGTCCAAACCGATTTACCCGAATAACTCTCTATAACATCTGAATTTAAAAACTGGCATAATGGGTCAATCTTATTATTATCTTTATTTACCGGAACATACTCGCCGGAAGCAACTCTATTTTTTATATGAACCTTTAAATAGTTACATAAATGATAGCCCTGACCAATATCGTAATCCATATAACGCTTCCGATAACCACCAACATCTATAAATTTACTTATCCCGCACTCCAATACCCTGAAATCCATCTTACCCTTGATGGCAAAACTTAATGCCCTATCGAAAAAAAAACTGCGTCTTATTGGTAAATTTTTCATTCGTTTATTAACTTATTTGCTATTGTTGCATACTGTTCAGCAGTTATCCTGCCCGCAAGTAAATCCTCACGAAAATCAGCTAAAACGCCCTTCTTTAATTCCATACGCTTGTCTATTTCATATCTCTTTAATTCCAAATCAGAATCTATTAACTTTTTTGTTTCTACCACACCAACACCGGTCCCACTAACAACATTTTCCCCAAACACATAATTAGGAACTATGCTATAAATAATACAAGCCCTACCATCCCTGACCTCTATTTCCTCATACTGATAATAAACTTCACTTGAATCAT
>JBAYGQ010000058.1:0-8995 GCA_041666585.1 Bacteroidota bacterium | reverse complement strand
ATTTCTTCATCGGGAGTAAAAGCAATTCTGATTTCTCCGTGAAGTATTTCTGGATTTGCTATTAAATGCTCGACAGCAGACATAACAGAGGCTACACCGGCTTTATCGTCTGCACCGAGAAGTGTGGTCCCGTCTGTAGTAATCAACGTATGACCTTTGCATTTAGCCAATCCTTTGTTTTCAGATTCTTTAATAATCACATTTTTATCTCCCGGAAGAACAATGTCCCCGCCCTGATAATTTTTGATTATCTGAGGTTTTACATTCGCTCCGCTTACATCCGGAGAAGTATCAACGTGTGCTAAAAATCCGATTACAGGTACTTTGCCGAAAGCCGGATGACCGGCAGGAAGATTTGAAGGCAAGGTTGCATATACATAGCAGTATTTATCAATCTCCACATCTGTTATGCCGAGTTCCTTCAGTTCCTTCACTAATAAATTGGCAAGGTCGAATTGTTTTGACGTGCTGGGGAAAGTTTCGGAACCTTCCTGCGATTGGGTATCAATTTGCACATATCTTAAAAGTTTGTCTAAGGCACTTTCTTTCATATTATCCTCCGGTTTGTTTCTGTATTCAATAAAATACAAAATTAATATTTTTTTATGAGATAGATTGAGATGATTAGAACAAATAAAATATATTCTTAGATTTTATTGAATCAAAGAACAATCTTCAGGTCTCATTTTAAAATATTCAGAATTTCTTTATACCGGAAACATTTAATAGTATGGTCGTTGACCATTCCTGCAGCCTGCATAAAGGCATAGCAAATTGTTGAACCGACAAATTTGAAACCACGCTTTTGTAAGTCTTTACTCATTGCATCAGATTCCGGGCTTCTTGCAGGAAGCTCCGTTAAATCTTTCCATTTGTTGTGAATTGTTTTACCGCCTGTAAACTGCCAGATATATCTATCGAATGTACCGAATTCCTTTTGTACCAAAAGAAACATTTTGGCATTTTGGACAGTAGCGTTTATTTTAAGTTTATTGCGGATAATACCGCTGTCAGCAAGCAGTTTCTCAATTTTAGCCTCTTTGTATTTAGCAATTTTCTCGGGATTAAAATTATCGAAAGCTTTTCTGAAATTTTCTCGTTTATTCAAAATAATTGACCAGTTCAGCCCTGCCTGAAATGCATCGAGTATAATAAATTCAAATATTTTGTTGTCATCATGAAGGGGAACTCCCCATTCAGTATCGTGATATTCTATCATTCTTGGATTATTGCGATGCCAGCCGCATGAAGTTAACTCATTATTTTTCATTTTAACTTTGCCGATTATTTTTAAAAACCAGTATTGAATTTTTATAAAAATATGAAAATATCCCTAAATAAGAAAAAGCATATTGAAAAATCAATGCTCTCATTGCGTTAATGTTGAAGTCATTTTTTTTATTAAATTGCAATAAGAAACACTTTCATTATACGATTAGTAACAATGCTTAAAATTTCTACAAGAATAACTTTGTGGTATCTGATTGCATCCGGTCTGATAATGCTGATGATGGGAATTGCAATGTACTCGATATTTGATGCCACAAGACGTGCCGCAATAGACTCCGACCTTTACGAGTATGCCGATTTTCTAACATCCGGCTTGGGTGAGCAATCCAAGGATATGACAGAATTGTTCGAAGAACTTATTGCAAAAAAAGAAATCCCTTTAGCCAAACCGAGAGCTCACAAATTTGTTCTGGCAAGTACCGACTCTCTCATTTTCGAAAAGAATACTTTAATAAATATTGACTCCCTTTTAGATGTAATGCAGGATAGAAAAGAGGCGGATCAGGATTCGGCATATATAACAATTGAACTCAATAATGTGGATTACAGAATTTATATCAGACCGATAAAACTTACAAAAAAGAAAGGGTTCCAGTTAATTGTCATTACCTCGATGGACAGACATTACGAATCTTTAGCGCAACTTCGTTATATTTTATTAATTATTTCCTCAGTTGCTTTAATTGTTTTTGGAATTATCGGATTCTTTCTGGCTAAACGTGCGTTGGCTCCTGTAAGTAACATCACTAAGACTGCGGCTTCAATTTCATCAGAAAGTTTGGATAAGCGCGTACCGATTGGCAAATCGCAGGATGAACTTTCAAATCTTGCGGCAACTTTTAATGATATGATTTCAAGATTAGATAACACTTTCCAGAGCCATCAGCGGTTTATTGCCGATGCTTCGCACGATTTCAGGACTCCCCTGACTGTAATTCAGGTAGAACTGGAAATGCTGTTGAGTAAAAAAATATTAGATGAGAATTCTGTCGTTATTGTAGAAAACTGTTTGAAAGAGATTCAGCGTCTTTCTAAATTATCGGACAATCTGCTCATATTAGCAAGGAGTGATGCAAAGTATTTAGTGCTTAACAAAAAGAAATTCCGTTTAGATGAATTAATTATGGAATGTGTCTCGCAACTGAATCTGATAGCACAGGCAAAAAATATTACCTTCAGATTCCTGAGTACTGAACCGACTGAAATAGTAGCAGACCGAGAATTGCTTGCACGTGTATTTACAAATGTAATTGACAATGCGTTAAAATATTCGTTTGAAAATGAAGTTGTACGAATAACGATTGACCAATCCCTGAATAATGCTATTGTAGAAGTACAGAACAAAGGCAATCCGATACCTTCGGAACTGCTTCCTGTGATATTCAATCGTTTTCACAGAGGAGAAAAATCACGTACATCGTCGGGTTTCGGGCTCGGACTTTCCATAGTAAAAGCACTTGTTGAGTCGCACAAAGGTATTGTGGCAATCGAATCGAATAAAGAAAACGGAACTACTGTCAGAATCTCCTTACCTATGTAAAAATGCGGTATCAGAGGATTAAAGCAACATAGAAATTTGCAGAAACGGTAAAAAGGTATTATTTTTGCACTCTTTGAAAATCAAAATTGGTCGCTTAGCTCAGCTGGTCTAGAGCGTTCGCCTCACACGCGAAAGGTCACAGGTTCGATCCCCGTAGCGACCACAAAAAATTGAATATCTTTCTATTTTTGCTACTTCTCTTAAAACTGACTTAAGTCCATAAAAATTCCTTGCTTCATAAAATACTTACTATATCTATTCACAGATTGTCTTATTCGCTTTTTTTTTCTTTCTACTTAACAATGAACATTGTAAGATAATTTTTGTTAAATTTGAAATTATCTTATGTTAAAAAAAACTTACGTTTTAACGACTGCTAAAACTACAGAAATAGTATAGATTCAAGTTATGGAAGTTACAATTTTTAATATATTTATATTACTGGCATTTGTGATTTTTATTGTTCCGAAGAAATCACAATACTATTTTAGCGCATTCATTCATCTCGGACTGATCGGCATATCCGGTTTTTGGGCAATAAATTGCTTCTACAATTATTCAGAAGTATCTTCCCTTCCGTTTATTACTTTTTTTTCCAATCCTCTAAATTTGACTATAGATGTTCTATCCGCATTCTTTATTCTGGTGATAAACTGTACAGTTCTCACAGGATTTATTTATGCAAAGGGTTATCTTAAATCATACTCAACAAATAAAAGCAAGACAGAATTTGCCTTTCATCACTTCAATTTTATTTGGCTTCATATTTCAATGCTTTTAGTAGTAATGATCCGTGATGGATTAGCATTTCTCTTTGTTTGGGAATTAATGTCGCTTTCTTCGTTCTTTCTTGTAATATTTGAAAATGAGAAACAGGAGGTAATAAAAATCGGACTTAAATACCTGATGCAAATGCATATAGGTTTGGTTTTCATAATAGTTGCATTTATTTGCGTTTACATTCAGACTAATGGAGATATCGGTTTCGATGGTCTTTCTCTTTATTTCGCTACAAATAAGCCATTTTTGGTTTTCATCTTGTTCTTTATTGGTTTTGGAATAAAAGCCGGATTTATACCATTGCATACATGGTTGCCTCATGCCCACCCTGCGGCTCCATCCCATGTTTCCGGAGTTATGAGCGGTGTGATGATAAAAATCGGCTTATATGGCATTCTTAGAGTTCTTACTTATATACACCAGGACTTGTTTAGTATTGGTATGTTCATACTTGTCATATCATTGATTTCAGGTATCCTTGGGGTAACTTTTGCAATTGTACAGCACGATGTAAAAAAATTGTTGGCATACCATAGTATTGAAAATATAGGTATAATTGGTATTGGTATAGGGCTGGGAGTTATAGGAATTGCCGCAAATATCCCCGTTCTGGCCGTTTTAGGATTTGCCGGAGGGATTTTGCATATTTTGAATCATTCACTATTCAAATCTTTGCTGTTCTATACTTCCGGTAGTATTTATTTGCAACTACACACCAGAAACATTGAACAGATGGGCGGAATGATAAAAAAGATGCCTAAAACCGCTATATTTTTTCTGATAGGTTCATTGGCTATATGTGGTTTACCTCTGTTTAACGGCTTTATTTCCGAATTCCTGATTTACTCCGGAATTTTTAAATCGCTTCTTCCGGGTAACTTATTTATCGATATTACTTTACTTTTCAGTCTTTCCGGACTGGCAATTATTGGTGGTTTGGCTATTTTTTGCTTTACTAAAGTATTTAGCATTATATTTCTGGGAACACCACGTTCAGATAGTGCAACTAAATCTACCGAGGTAAAAGGTAGTATGTTAATATCTTTTTTTATGATTGGTATAATAATTATTTTTATCGGGATTTTACCTGCATTTATTATTTATCCGCTTTCATCTGTAGTTGGAATTTTCACAAAAGATTCTTCAATATTATATCAATCGGCTTATAATTTGAATAACATTAGTCTCGTTTCCGGAATTTTTATCGGATTAATTTGTACTCTTGGGTTGCTAAGAAACCGCCAACAAAAGGGAAAAATAATTAAACAGGGACCAATCTGGGGTTGTGGTTATACCGGAATAAATCCTGCAAAAAGCCAATATACAGCGACATCTTACGCAGACAATTTTTTACTTCTGGTCGATAGATTAGTTAATGTTAAAAAGCGTTTTATTGTCTTTAAATCTGAAGAAATCTTTCCCCGGAAAAGAACATTTCACACTGACTCGTCCGATATTTTTGAGGATTATTTAGTATCATTACCATCCAAAAAAATACTATATTGGATGGAAAAAGCGGCAGTATTTCAAACCGGTCAGATACAGCATTACCTACTTTATGCCTTGGTATTCTTAATTGTGATTTTCTTCCTAAGCATTTTGAATTGGATATAAAATGGAAGTATTATCAATATTTTTGATACTATTAACTGCGTTATTAATACCCGGAATAACAGGTATGACTAAAGCTAAAATTGCAGGTCGCAAAATGCCTTCTGTTTTTCAACCGATAAAAGATATTATTCGTTTATTCAAAAAAGGGGCTATCTATAGTACAAGTACCAGTTTTATTTATAAGGTAGCACCGCTTGTTTATTTATCATCGGTTTCTGTATCAATTTTATTTCTTTCTGTCGGTAGCAAGATAAGTTTAATTTCATTTCACGGTGATTTCTTACTATTTGCCTATTTATTGGCAATAGGAAAATTTTTTATGATTATTTCCGCAATGGATACAGGAAGCAGTTTCGAAGGTATGGGAGCCAACCGGGAAGCTTTATATTCTATGTTGGTTGAACCCGCATTTTTTATTATTATTGCATCATTAGCACTTTTCACCGATTATACCTCATTAAACGAATTATTTTCGAATATGCACATCAGTTCCAATTTCTCTTATGTAATTGGAATAGCCGCATCCTATGTATTGCTGAATACAGCAATGACCGAGAATAGCCGCATGCCTGTGGATGACCCCAAGACTCATCTTGAATTAACAATGATACACGAAGTGATGATATTAGATAATAGCGGTTTTGATTTAGCTATAATTCACATAAGCTCTTGGTTGAAATTTTCTATTTACGGTACTCTGATTTCAAAATTTATAATCGTTACTACCTTGCCATTTTATATACAGGCAGTTTATTTTATAATAATTCAAATGATTCTTGCTATTGTTATCGGATTTTTGGAATCATTCAGAGCAAGAAACAAAATGGAAAAAAATCCACAGTGGATAATCATGTTGTCGGCAATAGCAATCGTTGCATTCTTATCCACATTAATTATTTCTCAAAAAATAATATTGAATTAAATTTATGATAGATATTTTCATTATACTATATTCGATGACGCTGATTTATTTTGCACTTGCCGAGAGAGTCAGCAAATACGTTATTCTTTTATTCATACAGGGCGTACTTTTATTTTGCGTGCTATTTTTCAGCTTATATAAAATTGAAATTTTCGATTTTATTTTTATTTTATTAGAAACAATTTTAGTCAAGGCAATTATTTTGCCATGGTTTATGAACAAGGTAAGAAGACAAAATCAGTTGAAGAGGGAAAATGATACTTATATCCCGGTTTTTTACTCAATTATTATTGTAGTTATCTGCCTTTTGGTTAGTTTCTTTTTAAGTAGTAAACTTCAAGATACCCAGATACATTCCAAATACTTTACAGTTGCTTTTGCTTCGGTTATATTTGGTATTTATTTCATTATTATTCATAGAAATATTTTTTCTCATGTGGTTGGCTACTTGATAATAGAAAATGGGATTTTCCTGATTTCACTTGCATTAGGCAGTAAAATGCCTATGATGGTAAACCTTGCTGTTCTACTTGATGTTTTGATGGGTGTTCTGGTATTGGGTATTTTTGTCAACCGCATTGGCAATACTTTTGAAAGTGTGGAAATTGGACATTTAACACAATTAAAAGATTAAACAAAATGATAATTTTATATTTCAGCATAGCTTTTATTCTTGCCTCTTTGGTTTTCTTTTTTAAGAATCAAACAGTAAACCGGATAATGTCCGGATTATTCTTGCTATCCCAAATTGGGTTTAATTTTTATTCTATTTCAAATATTGGGAAATATGATTCGATTTATTATAAATTTGATGCACTTGGCGGGCTTTTTTCGATTGTTCTTTCTATATTAAGCCTTGCAACATTTTACCATAGTTATTTATATTTTCAGCGGCATGAATTTTCCAAGAAACAGGAAAGCGCTTATTATTCTGCACTTATAATGCTTATTGCATCTATGATGAGTGCAAATTACGCTGAAAATATTGCCTTACTTTGGGTCAGTATTGAGGCGACTACACTATTTGTATCGTTATTGATATTCCATGAACGAACGAAAGATGCACTTGAAGCCGCATGGAAATATCTCTTCATTTCTTCTGTAGGAGTGGCTATTGCTTTTATGGGGATATTATTTTTTAGTATGGCACCGGGAATAAACGGGCTTTCTACCTTAAGCCTGAATAATTTAATAATGAATGCTAAGGATATAAATCCACTCTGGCTAAAAATTGCCTTTTTACTTGTTTTGACCGGATTTAGTGCAAAGATGGGTATATTCCCGTTACATACTGTAACGGTTGATGCTCATACAGTTGCACCACCGCCGATAAGTGCGTTTATCTCGACTTCATTGATGAATGTTGGATTCTTAGGTATATTTCGCATTTTTACAATAATAGCAAAAACATCGACTTTATACTGGGCACAAAACGTTCTTCTCATCGTAGGAATAATATCAATCACGATGTCAGCAATACAAATATTAAGAACGAAGCATTATAAGAGAATGTTTGCGTTCTCAAGTCTGGAACACATGGGAATAGTTGCTCTAGGTCTTGCCGCAGGTGGAATCGGATATTATGCCGCCATTTTACATTTAGTTTTTCATTCGTTCGTAAAAGCAAGTTTATTTTACCAGATAGGGCAAGTTCACAGTATTTATAAATCATACTATTTTAAAGATACGGGAAAATATTTCAAATTCTATTCATTGGGCGGATTGGCTTTTTTATTATGTTTTGTATGTATAACCGCAATTCCACCCTCAGGATTGTTCATCAGCGAATTCCTTATATTCAAGGCACTTTTCATTCAGAATCGGATTATTGTTGCTATATTGGCACTTGTACTTTTAACAGTTATTTTATATGTTTTTGGCAAGAATACACTTCATCTTTTGTATGCAGATAAACCGGAAAATGTAGATTTAAATAACGTAACGATAAATAAATTTGAAACTTTATCTCAATTTGTATTATTGGGATTAGTCATTTATTTAGGAATTAGTCCGCCTATTTTTTTTACTGATTTAATTAATTCAGCTATCAGTATTTTGAAGTAGAATTTAAATATCTAAAGTAAAAATTATAAGAAATTATAAGTAGTATTTAACAAAATTTAAGTTATATACATGAATAAAAAAGAAATATTGGCGATAAAAAACGGGCAATCAATAGAATTGAATAAAATCGGATTATATCCTTATGATGAATTTTCTTCTTATGTTATTGAATTACTATCCAAAGAAGAAAATCATTGTTCGGCTTACTATGCCATTCCAAGAGAAAAAGATTTGCAATTCATAATGGCTATTGCCGATGATAAAGAACATGATATTAAAATACTATCACATATTTTAAAATCCGGCGACAAACAAGTATTGGAATCTTTGACTGCAAAAAATTTTGCCTTGCATATTTTTGAACGTGAAATTCATGAAAATTACGGGATTGAATTTACTAATCACCCCTGGTTAAAGCCTGTTCGATTTCCCTATAACAGATTTAATCAAGATATTAAAATAAACGATTATCATTTTTATTCAATCGAGAGCGAAGAATTGCACGAAGTTGGAGTTGGTCCGATACATGCAGGAATCATTGAACCGGGACATTTCAGATTTATATGTAACGGAGAGCGGGTTCTTCACCTCGAAATACAGTCAGGCTGGCAGCATAGAGGTATTGAACAATTGTTTTTAGATAAGAAAAAAATATTACAACGCAACGTGCTGTCAGAAAATATAGCCGGAGATACTGTTGCCGGGCATACAACAGCTTTTACTTTGTTAATGGAAGCAATGGCAGGGATAAAAGTTAACAGGCAATTGCAAATTGAAAGAACAAT
>JBAYGQ010000057.1:0-8996 GCA_041666585.1 Bacteroidota bacterium | reverse complement strand
TGTCATACTCGCGAAAGCGGGTATCCATAACACAATGAAATACAATGGATTTCCACTTTCGTGGGAATGACAATTTTTTATTTTTCTTTACTTATTTACCAATACCTTATTTTCTAATTTTAGTGTAATTTGACCTTCAATCAATAAATAGAGTTTAAGATTGCAATGTAAAAAAGAAAGTTGAGCCTAAGTTTTCTTCGCTTTCTGCCCAAATTTTACCGCCGTGTTTTTCGACGAATTCTTTGCAAAGCAGAAGCCCGAGACCCGTACTTAATTCACCTTCTGTACCGGGACGTGAAACTTTTTGGTCAATTTTAAATAATTTTCCCAGAATATCCTTATTCATTCCAATTCCGCTGTCTTTTATATAAATTGCAGGAACTTCACCTTCCACAATGCCGATTTCCACTTTCCCGTCTCTGGGAGTAAATTTGATTGCATTAGAAATTAAATTTCTAAGTACAGTATTGAGCATCGAAATGTCTGCTTTAATTTTTAAATCCACCGGAACTTTGTTAATCAATTCAATTTCTTTTTGTTCGGAAAAAGCAGAAATAATATCAATATTTTGTTTTACAAGAAGTGATAAAAAACAATCTTCCGGACTGAGTCCTGTTACACCTCTTTGCATTCTTGCCCATTCGAGTAAATTTTCCAATAATCCGTATAAATTTTTTGCGTGTTCCTGCATTTCCCTGCTGATTTCTTGTACTTCTTCCATTGTAAGTTCTTGAATATCCTCAGCCATTATTTTGGTCATACCAAGAAATCCGTTAAAAGGATTTTTTAAATCATGAGCAATTATAGAGAAAAATTTATCTTTTTCCGAATTTATTTTCTCAAGTTCTATCTTAGATAATTTAAGTTTTTCATTTATGCTTACTAATTCTTTTTCTTCTTTTTTTCGTAATGTTATGTCCCGAATCATTCCGACTGCACACCAACCGTTATTGTAAAAACCTGATAAGGAAAGCTCAACTTGAATTTCGGTACCGCCTTTCCTAACCGCTTCAAATTCGAGTGTTTTGCCGACTATATTGCCTTCTCCGGTTTTTGTAAAATGAGGGTACGCTATATTATAGGCTTCATGATAGCGTTCGGGAGCCAAGATTTTGTGCAGTATCTGTCCGATTGCCTCATCGCTTGTATAACCTAATATTCTTTCTGCAGCCGGATTCCAGTAGGATATTTTTCCTTCAGAGTCCATCATAACAATTGCATCCAATGCTGAATCGGTTACAGCCCGTATCCTGACTTCGCTATCGCGTAGTGCTAATTCCGCTTCTTTACGTTTAGTAATGTCCTGAAAAATTCCAAATACTTTTTTGGTTTTCCCGTTTTCAATTAGAGCCTTACCAACAGCGAGTACCCATCGGTGATTGCCTTTGAATGTAATAAATTCCAATTCTAAATCAAATGATTCGCCGAATTGGATAGCTCTTCGCACTGCTATTTCTAATAAGTGTTTGGATTCATTTATATAAAAATTCAATTCTTCCAGAACAGTAAATTTGTAATCAGAATCCACCTCGTGTATATCATAAATTTCTTTGGTCCACACTAAATTAAGTGTATCAACCTCGAATTCCCATGCACCTACTTTTGCTATTCTACCCATTTCATTAAGCATAGAGTCACTATCAAAAAGTGACTTTTCAATTTTTTTCCTGGCGCTGATATCTATAAAAGTTATAACAGCTCCTATAATTGTATTATTTTCTACAATCGGCATACTTGTATAATCAACATAGAATCCGATTCCATTTTTGTTCCAGAAATATTCTTCTCCCTGATGTTGTTTTCCGTCATTCAGAGTCTCGTAAATCGGACATTCGGTACAGGGGAAATTTGTACCTTCAGGGTAAGAATGATGCCAAAGAGTGTGGCTATGTTTGCCTATTAGCTCCTCGATTTCGTAACCAAGCATAAAGGCAGCTTTAGGATTTACAAATGTATGATAACCCTTAATATCAATTCCAAAAATACCGACTCCGGCAGATTCCAAAATCATCTGTATTTGATTACATAATTTCAGACTCTCATTTTGAGCTTTCAGGGCTTCATTCTCCAACTTCAGAGCGAGCATTTCCGGTGAGAACTCATCTTTAGATTTTTCAATATTATTCAAAACTATTTCCCAATTTTCTTTATTTATCTTGTTCTTTTTTTCAAAATAATTTTCACTTTAATTGTTTTTGTCATTCCGGCTTGTCCGGAATCAGCATCACTACTGTCATTCCGGCTTGTCCGGAATCTTCTTCAAAATTTTCTTTTTTCTAATTTCTTTCTTCTACCTTCTAAAACCGGCGTCTATTCTACTTTCTCTCTTCTTTCTTCTATTTCCTCTCTTCTCTCTTCTAAAACTGATTCCGGACAAGCCGGAATGACAGTGTAAAGTGAATGACAGTTTCCGGATTTATTCAATTTTCAACAGACTTTTTACTAAATTCAATAAATCATTTTTTGTAAATGGTTTTGATAAATAATGAGTACATCCCTGTTGTATAAAATCTTCTTCATCACCTTTCATTGCGAATGCAGTCAGGGCAACTATAGGAGTGTTTTTATATTTCGCAAACTGTTTAATTATTTTCACTGCATCCAAACCTGATTTTCCCGTCCCAAGGTTTATATCCATTAGTATCACAGAATAATTTTTATTCTTTGCCATTTCTACCGCTTTATCTGCATTATCGGTTAAATCAATATTACAGATGTTCTTGAGAATTGTGTTTGTCAGTCTCTGTGACGGTTTATCATCTTCAACCAACAAAACATCAGGTTTTTGATTAATTAGCAATTTGTCATTTTCTGTTTTAACTGATTTAATATCCCTTTTGCTTTTTTTCTTTCCTTCACCTGCAACATTGTCGAATAAATTAAGGTTTAATTTTTCTTTATTATTTATTGGTTTTGAACTGCCGGTATTCATAGGAAAAATTATTGTAAAAGTCGTTCCGATTCCGGCATTACTTTCGACATTTATGCCACCCTTCAGAATATCCAAATATTTTTTGGTAATGGTAAGACCTAATCCTGTACCGTCGAAAGACCTGTTTAATCCTTCGCTAACTTGTCTGAACTCATCAAATATTATACTAAGCTTATCTTCCGGTATTCCAATGCCTGTGTCAATGATTTTAATGATACAAAACTGATTATTTAGTTCAGTTTTTTCTGATATATCTATTATAATACCGCCTGTATTGGTGTATTTTATAGCATTTTCAACAATATTTTCAAGGCATACGAACAGCATGTTTTCGTCTGCATTAATTATAATTTTATTGTTTGAAATGTTAATTTTAAAATCAAGGTTTTTGGTAATTGCATAACCTCGGAAATGCTCTGCGACTCTTTCAATTAACATAGTAACATCCAAATCCTCCAGATGGATTTCCTGTTTATCGGCTTCAATACGGGATAAATCCAATATTTTATTTAAGGTGGTTTTTAATCTGATTCCGCTTTCCAGAACAACATTTATCATATCTAATTGTTCAGGGTCTTTCAACTCATTAACTAATAATTCCGAAAAACCAAGAATACCGTTCAGAGGAGTTCTCAATTCGTGGCTCATATTCGCCATAAAGCTTGATTTTAGCTTGTTCAGTTCATCGGCTTGTTCTTTTGATGCTTTTAATCCCTTTTCATATTCTATTCTTTGGGATATATCTCTTTGTATTCCCAGAAATCCGATAATTTCCCCGTTATCATCCAAAATCGGGTCCGATGATCCCTCAATGTCTATAAGCTTACCATCCTTGGTTTTATTAATATATTGTGCCGACAAACTCTTTTTGTTAATCAGTGCTTTCCAAAATTGTTCATATTCTTCATTCCCTATTAAATCGCTCTTTAATATTCTTGGTGTTGCTTTTCCTACTACTTCTTCGTATTCATATCCGTACAATTTTGTAAATTCAGGATTAATAAATGTAATAATTCCGTCTTTATCGGTCATAAAAATTGCTTCATGGGCGTTAATTATTGCTTTATTAAGTTTATGTAATAACTCGTCAGTATGCTTACGCTCGGTGATGTCGGTTGCAACTCCCAACAGCCCGAACACAATACCTTCTTTATCCCGGATAGGTGCCAAGTGGTTATCGAAATAAACACCGTCTAATTCCGAAATAGCATTAAACGTTTCTCCTGCTAAAACACGATTAATTACATCTTTCCCGGGAGTAACTTTTCCGTTGTATTCTTTAAAGGGTAAGGAACCGAAAAGTTCGATCGCAGAAACTCCGACATTTTGTCCTGGTACCAAATTAACGAGATCTAATTGTTTGCCTTCTGACAAAGTAAAAATGCCGTTAATATCTGTGGCAAAGATTGTCATAGGTGCATTTTCTAAAAGAGTTCTTAAAAATTCCTCATTCTTCCTTAAAGTCTCTTCAGCAAGTTTCCGTTCGGTTATATCCGTGTGAAAACCGACAAAATAATTTTCGTTTTTATATTTATTCAAACAAGTGGACACCTCAAGATCTATCATATGTCCATCTTTGTGATAATGCTGTACTTCGAATTGTATATCTTCACCGTTTAAAATCCTTTGAGTTCTTTCAACGAATTGTGCTGATTCATTTGCAGGTTCAATTTCCTTTAATTTCATTTTCTGCATTTCTTCGCTAGTGTAGCCATGCATTTCAGCAAACGCATTATTGATACGGAAAAATTCTCCGGTTGATGAAATGTAAGTTATTCCAATACTAGCTTTTTCAAAAAGAGTACGGAATTGTATTTCACTATCCCGCAATTCAACTTCTGCCTTCAATCGTTCAGTGATGTCTGTTGCTATACTGAGGATAACTTCTTTATTGTCCCAAGTGGTAAGTTTGATGTAAACTTCTAAGGGTATGACAGTGCCGTCTTTTTTATAATGAGCAACAATAAAGTTACCTTCTCGGTGTTCCATCAATTCCTTTACTCTCGCTTCAAATAACTCTTTACTTTCAGGAACATCTATTTGTTTAACATTGAGCGACAAGAATTCATCCCTTGTGTAGCCGTGCAAGTCTAAGGTTTTCTGATTAACATAGTAGAAATTACCATCGAAGTCATGTATAGTGATAGAGCTCGGAGCAGCGTCGAGCATTGTTACTAATCTGTGTTGTTCTTCCTCCACTCGCTTTCTGTCAGTAATGTCTTGAGCAGTTCCACGCAGTCCGGTAACCTGACCTTTATCATTAAATATGGATTCACTACGGGCTGTAATCCAACGAGTTGGTCCATCTGAACAGGCAAGTTCCAAATCGATTTCGAAGGGTTCTCCGGTTTGTAAGTTTATTTTTACCGCCGCATCCAAGCGAGCCGCACTCTCAGTCGTATATGCTTTAAGATGTTCTTCATACCCCGGTGGACTCTTTGCAGGATCGAAACCGTAAATTGAATAATACTCTTCAGACCAGTTGATGGTATCAGTTATTGCATCCCAATCCCAACTGCCAAGCCTTCCTAAACGTTGTGCTTCTTTCAGATTTTTTTCGTTTTTTTTCAAGTCTGTTTCTGCCTGTTTACGTTCGGTTATATCACGGATATTGCATTGCATTACTTTTTTGTTGCTAACCTTGTAAGTATTGCTTACGAACTCAACATCTTTCCTTTGTCCGGAGACTGTTTCCAAAGGTAAATCTTCATAGCGGACATATTGACGTTGTTGTAATTCAAGAAACATGTCTTTATTTTCAATTACATCCCTGAAGAAACCGATTTCCCATATTTCTTTTTCAAGAAAATCTTCGTGAGAATACCCAAGCATTTCAATAAGGAATGGATTAACATCTACAATCATACCTGATTCTGCATCAAGGATTAAAATACCGTCTTTTGCGGCTTCGAACAGACGTCGGAATTTTATTTCAGATTCACCTATTGCGGCTTCAGCTTTTATTCTTTCCTGTTCAGTTTGTATGAATTCAAGAGCAAAAGACAAATCCATAGCCATTTCATCTAATAATTTAATCTCTTCCTCATCAAAAAAATCAATTTCATCGGAATAAATATTGATAACTCCATGGACTGTACTGAAAACAATTATCGGAAATGAAGCGGAAGACTTAAAGCCGAGTTCTAATGCTTCGTCCCTCCATGGGAGCATTTTCGGGTCATTGCGAATATCGTTGGAAATGGAATATTTTCCTGTTCTTATAGCTAATCCCGAAGGTCCATGGCTACGGATTTTATCAGTAAAATCAATATTTAAATTCTTTAAATAATCTCCTGTTTGTCCGGCAGAAGCGAAAACATCAATTTTACTTGTATTTTTGTTAAAAAGACCTATCCATGCCATGTGGAATTTGCCGTCCTCGACAGCAATTTTACATATATCATTAAAAAGAACATCTGTATCATGTACTCTTACAATTATCTGATTGATTTTACTGAGAACGGCATAAACACGGTTTAATTTTCTTATTTTATTATCCGATTTAATCTTTTCTTGGAGAGCGTCGGCACTTTCAAGTGCAATTTTCACTGAATGTGGTAACCTGAATAGTCTGTCTTTCAGTACATAGTCCTTTGCTCCAAGTTTTAACAATTCAACAACAGATTCCTCGCCGATTGTTCCCGATATGCAAACAAATGGAATATCGGGGCGGAGTTCATTAGCAATTTTTAAAGCTGATATAGCGTCAAATCCGGGAAGTTTGTAATCTGCTAAGATTATATCATAATCATTATTCATTAACTTCGCTTTGAAATCATTTTCGGTCTCCACCCGCTCCATTGCTAAATTATAGCCTTCCTCAGATAGCATTTCATGAATTAGTTCTGAGTCACGAGGAGAATCTTCAAGGTTTAGAACTTTAAAAATATTTGCATCTTCGCTTTTGTCTGTTTTCTTAGCCATTTCGAGACCTTAAAAGAAGTTTGTAAAGTTTATAAAGTTTATAAAGTTTGTAAAGATTATAAAGTTCGTAAAGTTTGTAAAGTTTGTAAAGTTTATAAAGTTCGTAAAGTTTATAAAGTTTGTAAATGTAAATTTATAAAAAATTCAGAATTCAGAATTTTTTTTAAAATCCGTCGGGTGGCTCTTCGTTTAGAACCGCCCAAAATACTCCTAATTGCTTTACGGCATCAATAAAATCTTTAAAATTTACTGGTTTTACAACATAAGCATTTACCCCTAAATCATAAGTTCTAACTAAATCCCGTTCCTCTCTGGAAGAAGAAAGTATAACAACAGGCAATCTCTTTAGGGAGGCGTCTTCGCGAATCTCTTGCAATACTTCAATGCCGTCCATACGCGGCATTTTTATATCCAAAAGGACTACTGCAGGATTACCGGGAATCCTGTCTTTGAACCGTCCTTCACATCTAAGATATTCCATTGTTTCTACGCCGTCTTTAACAACAATAACCTTATTGGCAAGATTGAAATCAGCCATTGCTTCCAAAGTTAATTCAACATCTCTTGGATTGTCTTCTGCAAGCAGAATAGTTTTTAGTTTTATCATTATTTTTTCTCCTTATGTTTTGGTATTGAAAAGTAAAAAATTGAACCTTTATCTAATTCAGATTCAGCCCAAGTACGCCCGCCGTGTCTTGTAATAATACGCCGTACATTTGCTAATCCGATACCTGTTCCTTCAAAATCCTGAGCGGAGTGCAATCTTTGGAAAACTCCAAACAGTTTTTGAGAATAATTCGAATCAAATCCTACGCCGTTATCTTTAACATAAAAAATGCTAACATTTTCATTTTCGCTGCTTCCGATTTCTATTTCCGTAAGTTCTCTTGGAGCTGTGAATTTCACTGCATTTTCCAATAAATTAATCCAAACCTGCCTAAGCAGGGTATAGTCTCCGTAAACCGGTAAAATATCTTTAATATTCCATTTAATTTTGCGTTTAGGATTATCTTTTTTCAAACTAATAATAATTTCATTTACAATATTATTAAAATCAACATTTGATTGATTCATTTCCAATCTTCCTGTCCTCGAAAATTGCAATAAATCATCAATTAAAGCACTCATTTGATGAACGGAATCTGTAATTGTATCGAGATAATGGACTCCTTTTTCAGGCAACAACGAAGCAAATTTACTATTTAACAAATCTACGTATCCCCCGATATGTCTGAGAGGTGAGCGTAAGTCATGGGAAACTGAATAAGAAAAAGATTCAAGTTCTTTGTTCGCAGCTTCCAACTGGGCTGTTCTTTGGGTAACACGGTCTTCCAACACTTCGTTCAACCTTCGAATTTCTTCTTCGGCTTCTTTGCTTTTAGTTATATCCAGAATGCTGGTGATAAAGTACAAAGGTAGTCCGTTTTTATCTCTGAGCAAAGTCATACTGACGTCATTCCAAACCAGAGTACCGTTTTTATGTATAAATCGTTTTTGCATCCTGTATGTGTTTTTTTCATTTGCAAGCAGACATCGCTGACATTCACGGCTTTCGGCAATGTCTCCGGGAAATGTGATTTCAGAGAAATTAATGTTATGCAACTCTTCTACTGTATAACCTAAAATATCAGCAAATGTTTGGTTTATCTTCATTAGTTTTCCCTCAGGAGTAGTAAGTGATTTGCCGACAGCAGAGCGTTCAAAAATTACCCTGAACCGTTCTTCGCTTTTTTTCAATGCTTCTTCTGCTATCTTTCGTTCTGTAACGTCTCTTGCTATACTCAGATAGGCTTTTTGATTATTATAATCAATTTCATTTACATTCTGCTCTGTAGGGAAAACTATACCATCTTTACTAATTTGTTCGGTTTCACAAAATAAACTGCCGTGTTCCGACAGCCATTTTATTCTATCATCAAATGTTTCTGCATATAAAGGTGTATTTAATTCTTTCGATTGTTTGCCGACAATTTCTTTTCTTGAATATTTCAGTCTTTTACATGCAGTATCATTTACATCAAGTACTACTCCATTCGTATCAAGTATAAAGACTGCATCCGCGATATTGTTAAACAAGGATTTGAATTTTTTCTCGCTTTTAACAATACCGTCTATCATCGGGTTGGTAATTCTGATAAAT
>JBAYGQ010000056.1:0-8996 GCA_041666585.1 Bacteroidota bacterium | reverse complement strand
CAAGCGGGAGCTTGGGAACAAGTTTTAAATTAAAAGTAGAGAATTTTTATTATTTGCTTTCTAAATATAAAGTGTCAGGGCACAAATCCTGTCCTCCGCTCCATTGAATAGAACCCAGAAATGCTTTTACCTGACTGAATTTAGAATAATCCTTCAATTCTTTGAAAATTCCAAATTCAAGGTATGGTTTAGCATCAAAAACTTTTACTTCCGCGTTAGTAAATTCAATACGAAGTGTAAAATCGGAATTAGAGCTTACATTTTTAACTCTTGGGTTCATAGTATCACTTATTTTAGTGGCTCAATCTGAAAAACAGTATTTCCTGTAACAGCCAGCTCCCAATCAGCAATTAATTCATCACTTTATTAATAATAAATTTATTGAAATGCAAAATTAATACAAAAATGACTTTGAAAAAATACTTTTTAATTAACTTAGAAACTGCTGTGTTTCGATCCTGCATTTGTAGTCCATTTTCTATGTACGTGAGGGGATGACAGCCATCCTTTATTTTTTACTTTCTTTTTATCCCTGTTCCCTGCTCCCCGACCTCCAACCCCTGAAAATCAACAACCTCCGGTTTTAGAACATAGAAGAGAGAAATAGAAAAGAGAAGAGAGACAACAACCCCCTGCCCCCTTTGATAAGGGGGAATAGAGAGTAATGTATTTTTCACTTTTCGTTTTTCACTATTCACTTTTTAGGTTTTTCAATTCCAACTATTTGTAGTAAGTTAGTAAGTTTTGATGTAACATATTATACGAAAAAACGAAAAATGCCCAAACTCAGGGATTTACATAAAGGGAACGGCATAAAGAACGCTGTGAATAACATTTCAGAGCCGCAGGAAGAACTGACAAATATCATCGTCCGGGGGGCTTCGGAGCACAATCTCAAGAAGCTTAACGTTGATATACCCCGCGATAAATTCGTTGTGATTACAGGTATTTCCGGCTCCGGCAAATCATCACTTGCTTTCGATACTCTCTATGCCGAAGGACAGCGGCGTTATGTGGAATGTCTTTCCGCTTATGCCCGTCAGTTTCTCGGTGTTCTGAAAAAACCTGCGGTTGACTCTATTGAAGGGTTGTCTCCAGCTATTTCAATTGAACAGAAATCTATCAGCCACAATCCACGCTCTACGGTCGGAACAATTACAGAGATTTATGATTATCTGCGTTTGCTTTTTGCACGTATCGGAACTCAGTTCTGTGTTGACTGCCATATCCCGGTCGAAAAAAAGACAATAGACCAGATTGTCGAAGAAATTTACCGCAACTATTCGAACCTGAAAATACAGATTCTATCGCCTTTGGTTCGCGGTCGCAAAGGTCATTACAAAGAGCTTTTCGATTTGCTGATGAAACAGGGATTCACCAAGGTTCGTGTTGACGGAGAAATTACTGAGATTCAGCCCGATATGCAGTTGAGCAGATATAAAATTCACGATATCGAGTTGATTATTGACCGCTGTGTAGTGGCTTTAGGACAGGAACATCGCATTTCAGAATCAATTGAGCTTGCAATTCACAAAAGCGAAGGCACAATGCTTCTGCTCTCGGAATCTAGTAAAAACAAATGGGACGAAAAAATATACAGCACTTCTTACTCTTGCCCGACCTGTGGTAAATCCTATGAACAGTTGGCTCCGAATATGTTTTCGTTCAACTCGCCTTACGGTGCCTGTAAGCATTGCGAAGGTCTGGGGGAGCTAAAAGATTTCGAGCCGCGTTTGATAATTCCCGATAAATCGCTTTCCATCTCAGAAGGAGGTATCGCTCCACTCGGTAAGCAAAGGGATACATGGCTTTGGACACAAGTTGAGGCTTTAGCTGAACAGTTGGGTATTTCTCTTGAGACTCCGATAATGTACCTGCCGAAAGAATTTATTGAACTTTTGCTTTACGGCACCGGAGGTGAAGAAGTAACAATTTCCTATAATGTTTCAGGTAAAAACAAAGTAAATTATAAGCATAAATTTATCGGTATATTCGCAAGCTTAAAGCATCAATATGAAACAACGAGTTCCAATACAATCAGAACGGGAATCGAAGCTTTTATGTCAGGTGTTCAGTGTCCCGAATGTAAGGGCGGCAGACTGAAACCTGAGAATCTGGCTGTACTTGTAAATAATAATTCTATTTCAGAAATTACACGATTGGATATTTCACATTCAAAAAAATACTTCTCTGAATTAACCGATAAACTGAACGAACGACAGCAAAAAATTGGAAGCCTGATAATCAAAGAAATTATTTCCCGTTTAAGCTTTCTTGAAGAAGTCGGCTTGTCTTATCTTACTCTTAACAGAGCGGTCAGAACTCTTTCGGGCGGTGAATCCCAGAGGATTCGGCTTGCTTCGCAAATCGGTTCTGAATTAGTCGGTATTCTTTATGTTCTGGATGAACCCAGTATAGGACTTCATCAGTACGACAATGATAAATTGATTAAATCCCTGAAAAGACTGCGCGATTTGGGCAACACGGTTATAGTAGTCGAGCATGACAAAGCCATGATTGAACAAAGCGACTTCGTAGTTGACATAGGTCCCGGTGCAGGTATTCACGGAGGTGAAATCATCCTGACTGGAGAACCGTTCAAGTTCGCAAATCTTCCTAAAAAATTATTGGAAGCATCACTTACCGCTCAATATATTGTCGGAAACAAGCAAATCGAAATTCCCGAAACAAGACGCAAACCTAACGGCAAACACATTGTCCTGAGCGGAGCGGTCGGCAATAATCTTAAAAATGTTACGCTGAAAATCCCTCTCGGAGTAATGGTTTGTGTTACGGGATTAAGCGGCTCGGGCAAGTCTTCACTAATTAATGATACGCTTTATCCGATACTTGCAAATCATTTTTTCAGGTCTAACAGATTACCGCTTGAATACGGCTCGGTCAAAGGCATTGAGCATATTGACAAAGTTATCGAAATTGACCAGGCTCCTATTGGCAGAACACCGCGTTCCAACCCTGTTACATACTCCGGTATCTTTACTTTAATCAGAGATTTTTACACTCTTTTACCCGAAGCTAAAATACGCGGATTCAAAGCGGGAAGATTTTCTTTCAATGTAAAGGAAGGTAGATGCGAAGAATGCGAAGGAGCGGGAATCAAGAAAATTGAAATGAACTTTCTGCCGGATGTTTATGTAACATGCGATGTTTGCGGAGGCAAGCGATACAACAGCGAAACTCTTGAAGTAAAATACAAAGGTAAATCAATTGCCGACGTTCTTGCGATGACAGTCGAGGAAGCACTTGATTATTTCAGTGAAATTGCCCGTATCAAAAATAAACTACAAACACTTTCGGATGTCGGACTCGGCTACATAACTCTTGGACAGCAGGCTCCTACTCTTTCCGGTGGAGAGGCACAGCGGGTAAAACTTGCTACGGAACTATCCAAAACAAGTACAGGAAAAACTCTTTATCTGCTTGATGAACCCACGACAGGTCTGCATTTCGAAGATGTACGCATTCTGATGAAACTAATTTCACAACTTGTGGACAGGGGAAATTCCGTTGTTATAATTGAGCATAATCTTGATGTTATTAAGTTTGCCGACTGGCTTATAGACATGGGTCCCGAAGGGGGTGAATCCGGCGGTGAAATAATTGCCGAAGGCACACCCGAAGACATTTGCAAAGTAAAAGCAAGTTACACCGGAAAATTTCTGAAAGAAGAACTGAAATAATTTTGAATGTAAGAAAAATAAAGCATTCAACTGTCTGAACTTCTGATTAAGCTGATTTAAGGATTACAGGAATAAAAGTGAAGCCTTGTTCCCAAGAGGGATCTTGGAAACAAGGAACAAAAGTAACTTGGGAACAAGGAACAAAAAAAATAACCCTGAAACAAGTTTCAGGGTTAAAATTTATATCATATCAATAATAATTTTAATAACTTTTCTTACTGTCTTTTTTTACTGTTCTGCCTATTCTTGGCTTACCGCCTGTTTTCTCAGGTCTCCAGACTCTGTCGTTACGGTTTTCTTTTTCGTAGCGGCTATCCGGTTTGTTTACGCTGTTTGCATGTTCAGGTCTCCAGACTCTATCGTTACGGTTATCTTTTTCATAGCGGCTGTCAGGTTTGTTTACGCTGTTTGCATGTTCAGGGTTCCAAACTCTGTCGTTACGGTTTACTTTTTCGTAACGGTTATTTGAGTAATCTCTCCCTGATTTGTAATCTCTTCCTGATTTGTATCCGCTACCGTTGTGTCTTGCTCCTGAAGGTCTTTCAGTCCGTTTGAAATCGGATTTACCCTCATCAAGCTCAATAGACAAAGGTCTGTTTTCGAATCGTGCATCAGCAAAAGCGGCAATTAAATCATTGTTAAATCGGCTGTCAATATCAAAGGATGAGTATTTATCCATAATTACAATTTTACCGATATTAACGCCACGTTTATTTAACTGTTCATTAATTATTCCTATAATACGTGTGGGTGTGATTTTGTGTTTATAACCTACATTAATATAGAATTTTGAAAAATCACTATCTTTTGAATCTCGACCGGATGATTCGCCTCTGCCTGATACAACCGTGTTCAAATCGGGAGCATTCTTATAATAGTTAAGAAATCTATTAAATTCGACTGATACAAAACGTTTAATCAGTTCTTCACGGTCTAAAGGAGCTAATTTTTTGTAAATATCCGGCAGATAATGTCCAATCTGTGATTCCTCTACTTCTACATTTTCAACTTTATCAATAAGTGCAAGCAGTTGTTTTTCGCAGACTTCTTTTCCTCCGGGTATCATTTTGCGCTCGAATTTTTTCCCGACCTGACGTTCAAGAATTCTAATTTTGCTTAATTCACGTGTATGAATTATTGCAACCGATTCACCGCTTTTACCTGCACGTCCTGTCCTGCCGCTTCTGTGGATATAAAGTCCGATTTCGTCGGGTAAATCGTAATTAATTATATGTGTCAGATCGTTTACATCGAGTCCCCGAGCGGCAACGTCTGTTGCAACCAAAATCTGTAAATGTTTCTCTCTAAAACGATTCATTACCTGGTCACGCTGAGCTTGCGATAAGTCACCGTGCAAAGCATCTGCGTTATAGCCGTCGTGAATTAGCTTCTCTGCAATTTGCTTGGTTTCTTCCCTTGTTCTGCAAAATACTATTCCATAAATATCCGGGTTTAAATCGGTAATTCTTTTTAAAGTTTCGTACCTGTCCTTTGCATGTACCATATAATAGAAATGTTCAACGTTTTCTGCTCCGGTGTTTTGTTTACCGACAGAAATTTCATCGGGCGATTCCATATATTTTTGTGCAATAGACCTGATTTCCTGAGACATAGTCGCAGAAAAGAGCAGTACTTGTTTATCTTCGGGTGTATCTTCAAGAATTGAGTCTAAGGAGTCTTTAAAGCCCATACTCAGCATTTCGTCGGCTTCGTCCAGAACTAAAGTCTGAATACCCGTTATAATAAGTTTTTTCCTGTTGATTAAATCCTGAACCCTGCCGGGAGTACCTACTACAATCTGGCTTCCTTTTTTAAGTTGCCGGATTTGTGTATCAATGCTCGCACCGCCGTAAACCGCACAGATGCTTATGTTCTTGGAATACTTCGAATAGGATTGCAGGTCTAGAGTAATCTGCATGCACAATTCCCTTGTAGGACAGAGAATCAAAGTTTGAGTTTTAGTAGATGACGCATCGGTCTGTTCAATGATTGGCAGTCCGAAGGCGGCGGTTTTGCCGGTTCCGGTTTGTGCAAGTGCAATCAAATCTGTTTTCGATGATAATAGTTTTGGAATTACTTCCGTTTGAATTGGTGTAGGAGTTTCAAATCCTAATTCGGCGACTGCTTTTTGAATTTCTTCACTTAGCCCCGATTCCGCAAAAGTTTGCATAACGCTTGTCCCTTAATCTTCAATACGGGAGCATATAATCGGCGTTATACCCTGTATATCTTGATTTATTAATTGTAAAAGATAAATGATTGTTAGAAAATATTATTAATATGGCTTGCCGATGTAGAACAGAACTTTTTACATTTTTTTGGTTTATTCTTTTATTGTCCGCGGTAAGAAGAAGACTTCCGACAGAAGATTTTTACCATTATTAATAAATTGAAAGCTAATAAAGAAACAGTAACGTATTAAGTCTTATATTAGTTTACTATTTTTTCCCGGATACAAAATTACACTTTATTTACACTAAATAAAAATATAATCAGAAAATAATCAGTTTTTAAAGTTTATAAAGTTCGTAAAGTTTATAAAGTTTATAAAGTCCATAAAGTTATTGATGTAGAATAGACGCCCTCGTCTGTTCATCATACTCAAAAGGAAAGTTATGCTCAGACGTATGCGCCCGAGATACTGAAACGGTACTGATATATTTTTTATAATTACATAAAATCAAAGAACTTGTTAAAACAGGTTGCACCCCATTGCACCGATTTTTGCGTTTTTTTTGCGGAACCAGAGGGAACTACAAGCGGTACTGGAACTTTATTTATAATTATTTATATTCAAAGAACTTATTAAAATTGGTTGCACAGCATTGCACCGATTTTTGCGTTTTTAATTTCAGTTTATAAAGTTCGTAAAGTTCATAAAGTTTGTAAAGTAAATTGATATTTAATTTGTTTTAACTTTGCGTACTTTGCGGTTAGACTCTTATTAAGACTTAAACGCAAAGGTCGCTGAGTTAAGAACGAGTTTCGCAGAGTTTAAGAAGAGAAACCCCATTAATCCCTCTTTGAAAAATGGGGAAATAAGAACTTTTCAAAGAACAGCGAAGCGAAAATAAGAAGGAAGAAGTGAAATGGAAAGAAAATAGTTTATAAACTGTTTTTCATTATTTAGTATAAATCACCTTCTTAACAAAAACTTTTGTATCGGAAATTATCCTGATAAAATACATTCCGGCAGGTTGTAATGTTAAATCAAAATAGAATTCACTCTGGTTCTCATAAACAGGCTTGTTGTCAAGCACAATCCCTTCAAGATTGCATAATGTCATTGCTTTTACATTCAACTCTGTTTTTTTGAACATGCGAATATAGCCGCTGTTAATCTGCGTTGTAAAAAAAATGTCTGTTTCGTCTATATACGCACTTCCTCCGCCGGATTCGTTGTAGTCTTCAAGAATAGCGGAGTTACTAGCTTGGTCAAAAAAAAGTTGATATACAATTGAATTTGATTGAGAATCATAAATATAAAACATGAAATTCTTTGTTTCGACCAATCCACTGAACAATTGGGCATACATTTCACTGTTTAAAGTTCTTGATGACCTGTACAAAAGATTGGAATTTGCAATTACACCCCCACAAGTCCTGAATAAACAATAGTCGAATGTATCGTCATTGTTCAAATCCATAAACCAAATATTAGGTTCCTGTTTACAAGAATCGCTATTAGCAGGACATCTCATAGACACAGGAGGCTTGCAATCAAGCTCAACTATGTTTACAAGAAGAAAAAATAATAAGAAAAAAAATGCTTTCATTTATACACCATTTAAAATTATTCGACTTTAATGATTTTATAAACTTTTTCTAACCCTCCGGTTCGAACTTTTACGAAATAAACTCCGGTTGAAAGTTCTGATACGTTTATTTTTATTCTATCTATTGTCTCAGATTTGTATTTTTTTCTTTCTATGCCGAATATATCAAAAACTTCAATTCCAATATCAGAAGTAACTGCTTGCTCAAATTTAAAAGATAGAAAATCTACGAACGGATTAGGATAAACATATATTTCTTTCATTTGATTTTGAATGTCTATATCAATTACATCAGTTGTTGCAATAGTTTTAAAACTACAAGACGCAACTGGGCTTGTGCTGTCACCAACTTTGTAATAAATTTCAAAGCGATAAGATGTATCAGGTTTCAAAACTATAGGTGAGAGCAAAAATGTGTCTGATAACGATGTTTTATAGACTAATTCATCTTTATACATTGTTTCATATAGAGAAAATTCATAAGAACTTGCGTCTTCAATTTTTTCCCAAATATATGTAGGATTTAGCGAAACGTCATAAGCGTAATATTTGGGATTAAATATTAACAAAGACAATAGCTGGCCTTTATATGAAGCTATATAGATAGGGCTTTTTAATGCATACCAATCACTTTCCTGAGTATCATTCAAAGATTGAGCCCTTACTACACAATTTACATTATATGGTATTGAATTTAGATTCAATTGAGTTCCGATAACAATTGTATCAATTTCCGGATTGCTAAACAATGTAGTATCAACTCCAATTTGCGTTTCTTTGCTGATAAAATCTATTTGAATCCTGTATTTAGTTGCACCTTCAATATTATTCCAAAAAATGCTAAATTTATCGGGATATTGTGTTTTTTTATAATATTTAACTACAGGTGGCTGAAGATTCATCTTATTGTTATATCTGTACATATAATAATTATTAGCATACATTTCAAATACAAATTGTTCATTTATATTGGCAAATACATATTGAAAAGTAATCAAAGGATAAATTGGAAGCGAAAATTTTTTATATTCCCTAATCCAATTTTCACCTCCATCGTACGTATTATATATTTTATTATCATTTCCTACTACAATTCCGTGGTTTTTATCATAAAAACCAATATCTTTCAAGGAACCTAAAGTGTCAAAAATATCAACAAACTTTTCATCCCAGTTAATACCACCGTCAGTACTTTTCAATAGTACAATTTGAAAAACACCTAAAACACCTGGTGATGAATAACTGCTACATAGCCAGATTGTAAGACTATCAATAAATCTTATCTTTGTGTTTGGTGGGAATGAATAATTAAATTTATTGTTTTTTTGCCAATTATTGCCACTATCATAAGTTCTCCAAAAAGAATAATAGCGATCTCTCAAAAGATAACTATAAATAGAAATATCACCCGGTTTTAAAGTAATTATCTGTGTAATATACCTTTTCATTTCATCGGGAGCTACTATTGCTTTCCAAGTTTCCCAACAATCATTTGTAATATAAATTGAGTCTCTAATTT
>JBAYGQ010000055.1:0-9001 GCA_041666585.1 Bacteroidota bacterium | reverse complement strand
CACTGCATTAGCTTCCGTAGAATATATGCGTTACGAAGGAGAAGAACCGTGGTTCCTTTTCATGGTATTAGATATAACAGAACAAAAGAAAATTGAAGAAGAAAAAATGCTCGCATTGGAGCGTGAAAAGGATTTGAATTTACTGAAAAGTAGTTTCATCTCTATGGTATCGCATGAATTCAGAACACCCCTTACTACAATTATGCTTTCTGCTGACTTGCTTAAACGTTTCGGTGACAAATGGGGCGAGGATGAAAAAGTCAAACATTTTGCCCGTATTCAGGATACAATTCTGAAGATGATTCAACTTATGGAAAACGTATTGACAATCGGACGCTTGCAAGCCGGTAAATTCGACTTCCAACCCGAAAGATTGGATTTGCCGGCACTATGCACAGCTATTATAGAAAATATCCTGTTTACTACTTCAAATAAAAATCCGATTAATTTCATTTTCAACGGAGGCGGCGAAGAAGCTATGGCAGATGAAAATCTGCTCTGGCTGATTCTTTCCAACCTCCTGACAAATGCCGTTAAATACTCTCCTAACTGTACCCCGATTGAGCTTGAATTGACTTGTTCAAAAGATAATGCTGTCTTTCGGATTCAGGACAGGGGAATCGGCATACCTCCAAAAGACATTGAAAATTTGTTCCAGCTATTCTACAGAGCTTCCAACGTTCCTGTTTCGTCCGGATACGGTATGGGTTTAGCTATCGTAGAAAGGTGCATAGATGCTCATAAAGGAAAAATTGAAGTAAAAAGCGAAGTCGGCTCAGGAACTGAATTTACAGTTACAATACCCTTGAAACATGAAGTACCGGATTAATCATTTATTATAATTTATTTACTTAACTAATCTTATTTACTTTTCGCCAGATAAAATAAACAGGGATACCGAGCAGAACAATGATTAATCCCGGAAACGTATAGAGCGGTTTATTAATTAATAGTATTACCATTATAATAACAGCCGCTAAAATGTAAATTGCAGGCAGAACAGGATAGCCGAAAGCCTTGTACGGTCTCTCCGCATCAGGTCTCTTTTTTCGTAAAACAAATATCGAAATTATCGCCAGTACATAAAATAACAAAACGGCAAACACAACGTAATCCAATAAATCGCTGTAGGTACCCGACAAACACAATACACTCGCCCATACTGACTGAATGATCAATCCGGTACCGGGGACACTTTTATCGTTAAGCTCTCCCGCACGGCGAAAGAACAAACCGTCCTTTGCCATTGCATAGTAAACCCTTGCACCCGATAAAATCAAGCCGTTGTTGCATCCGAAAGTGGAAATCATAATAAACACTGCCATAATAATTGCGGCTGAATCGCCGAAAAGCACACTCATTGCGGAGGTTCCGACTCTGTCATTGGTAGCAAACTGCATCCCCTTTTCAAATACAGTCGTCCCTGACTCCAATCCTCTAAGGGGCAGAGCCTGAATATATACTGTGTTAGCCAGCAGGTATAATCCAATTACAATCGTAGTTCCGAAGAAAAGACTTAGAGGAATATTTTTCTTTGGATTAATTACTTCTCCCGCAGTAAATGTAATATTGTCCCATGCAACAGAAGCAAAAATTGAACCGACCATTGCGGTTCCCAATGCAGTAATTATAGTAAAACCGCTAATAGTAAACGTAGAATTTGGAGGCATCAAATCCCAGAATATTTTGCTGTTCACCTCTATCGTATGCGAATTTTTTGCATACAGAAGACCCACAATAATCAATCCTACTAAAGCACCGACCTTAGTAAACGTAAAAATATTTTGAACAACTTTAGCCTTGCTTACACCACGCAGATTCACAAGAGTCAGAATAAAAATTGAAAAGATAGCAAGCAACTGAACCGAATTAAATTTTATAAAACCGAGATTAAGTATAATATTTTTCTCGGAAAACCATGGCATCAAAACTCCTGAAAACTTAGCAAAAGCCATTGCCACAGCCGCAATCGTGCCGGTCTGAATAACAAGAAACAAAGTCCATCCGTATAAAAAACCTGTCAGAGGATTGTAAGCTTCGCGTAAATACACATATTGACCTCCGGCATGAGGCATCATTGAAGCCAATTCACCGTAGCTGATTGCCGCAATAATAGTCAGAATTCCAGTTATAACCCATGCAACCATAAGCCAACCCGGCGAGCCGAGATTTCTTGCCATATCAGCACTAACAATAAAGATACCTGAGCCTATCATCGAGCCTACAACAATTGCAGTAGAATCAAGCAAATTCAAGCTTTTTTTAAAACTGTGTTTTTCGGTATTAGTAACTTCTGACATTACGGAATTTATGTATTTCAAAATTTATTAACGCAAAAATAATTCTTTTTATTCAATCCATACCTTACTTTATATATTACAATAGTTTGAATTTATAAATATTATCATTGCATTATTTTCCCAAAAACAGGTACAGAGCAGGAAATTTCTTAATCAATTTCCTAAATTTACACTCATTATTTTAAATTCCGTAGAAAAGTTATACAATTTTCCTGAAATTTTTTCGTATATCCTACCGTCATAGTTGACGCTTCAAAAAAATGTAAAAATACTTTGTAGTATAGGTAATGAATTTATGTGGCGATTAGATAATCCGGTATTTTTTTATTTGCTAATTTTAATTCCCGTATTTTTGCTTATATATTTTGTATCTAATATAAGACGCAAAGCCCTTCTGCAGAAATTCGGCGATATAAACCTAATCAGCTGTCTGTATCCTGATGTTTCGTCTTACAAACCGATTCTCAAACTGACTATTGTTCTTCTCGCTTTTGTGTTTATTGTTTTTGGGATGATTAACCCCCAACTTGGCACAAAACTCGATGAATACAAGCGTCAGGGTGTTGATGTAATTATTGCTCTCGATATTTCGAACAGCATGAAAGCCGACGACGTTAAACCCAGCCGACTTGAAAGAGCTAAGCAATTTGTCTCACGTCTGGTGGATAAACTTCAGAATGATAGAATCGGTATTATCGTTTTCGCAGGTGAGTCTTATCTGCAATTACCGTTAACAACAGATTATTCTGCCGCCAAATTGTTTCTAAGTACTATTGATACAGACCTGATTGATGTGCAGGGAACAGCAATCGGCAGTGCGATTGATATGGCAATTAAATCTTTTAAGGAAGAAGAGAAAAAATATAAAACTTTGATTATAATTACAGACGGCGAGAATCACGAGGACGATGCACTCGGCTCTGCAAGCACAGCCGCTAAATCAGGAATAATAATCCATACAATCGGAATGGGTTCTCAGAACGGCGCACCAATACCGATTTATTCAGGCAATACCGTATCCGGATTTATGAAAGATAATGAAGGAAACGTGATTCTAACCAAGCTCGACCCCGTAATGCTCCAGCAAATCGCAGTTGCAGGCAACGGAAAATTTATCCGCTCCACAGGCAACGACCCTGATTTACCCGCATTGCTCGATGAGCTTTCTACGATGGAAAAACGTCAATACAGTTCTAAACTATTTACAGACTACGTTGACTGGTTCCAGTATTTTATTGCGTCGGCACTTGTCTTGATGTGTATTGAATTTTTTATAGGCGACAAAAAAAATAAATTCATCACAAAATGGAATTTATTCGGAGAGAAAAAAGTATGAAGTATTCAATTAAAATAGCACTTTTTTTAATCATATTATTTCCCTTTTTATTAAACGCTCAAAAAGATGAAAAGGCGGAAAAAGAATTTATTAAAAAAGGTAATGATTTATACAAAAGCAAAAAATTTAACGATGCCGAAATCAATTATAGAAAGTCGCTCGAAAAAAATAAAAACTCATTTATCGGAAATTACAATCTCGGCGATGCTCTTTATAAACAGGGACAATATGAGAAAGCAACGGAAAAATTCAATGAGTTGACAAATCAAAATACAAGCAAAGAAAACATTTCGAAAAGTTATCACAATCTCGGAAACTCATTGCTACAGGAGAAAAAATATGCCGAGAGTATTGATGCATATAAAAAATCCCTTCGTCAGAATCCGAAAGATTACGATACTAAATATAATCTTGAATATGCCCGAAAAATGCTGGTTCAAGAGCAACAGCAAAACCAAAAAGACCAAAAGAATCAGAAGAATCAACAAAATCAAAAACAACAGCAACAGCAACAAAACAAAGACCAAAACAAAGATAATAAAGATAAAAAAGATAACCAGAACCAACAACAGCAACAACAAAATCAGGATAAGAAAGGTCAGAACAAACAACAACAGCAGCAACCTAAAATCTCTAAAGAAGATGCAAAGCGTATGCTTCAGCAAATAGATAACGAAGAAAAAAATACTCAGAAAAAGCAGAAACATAAAGTAGTTCGCGGCTCTAAAGGAAGACCGGAAAAACCGTGGTAGTTCTTTTAATTAAGAATTAACAATTAAAAATTAACAATGATTTGAAGATAAAACTCATAACTCATAATTCATAACTCATAATTTGTAGTTGATATGATGTTAAAAAAAATATTATTCATACTTATATTCATCACTTCCTTTGCATGTAGCGCATCAGGGGAACCAAAGTTTACTGCGAGTGTCAGCAAAAATCCGGTAGGTGCAGGAGAGCAATTCCAACTTACCTTTGCTCTGCAGGATGCGGGCGGTTCGAACTTCAAACCACCGAATTTCAAAGGATTCACCCTATTGATGGGACCGAGCCAGCAACAAAGCATGCAGATAATTAACGGTGCAATGTCGCGATCTGTTTCGTTTACTTATGTTCTCCAAGCTGATATGCAGGGCAGTTTCACCATCGGCTCTGCTTCGATTGATGTTGACGGCAAAACAATGAAAACAAATCCGATTCAGATGCAGGTGCAGAAAGGTTCTCCTCAAGCTAAACCGCAACAGTCAGACGATGAAAAAAATGTGGATAAACAGGCTGGGGATATTATTAAGAAAAATCTAAACCTTAAACTTAACGTCAACAAAAATGAAGTTTATCCGGGTGAACAGATTATTGCGACATATACTATCTATTTCCATCCCGAACTGATGATTGTCAATAACTCTCTTACTAAAGAACCTAGTTTTACAGGCTTCTGGTCACAGCTTATTGACCTCGGACAGATAAGTTACAGAAATGAGACAATCAACGGAGTACCGTTCAAAGCCGCCGTCATCAAGAAAATTGTTCTGATTCCACAGCAAACAGGTAAACTCAGCGTTGACCCTATGGAATTTGAATTTGTAATTCGTCTTGCAATGCAGAATCAGAGACAGAGACGCAGTTTCTTCGATGATTTTTTCAATAGAAATTCATATAAAGATTTCAGCTCCAAAGTCAGCTCAGGCACTGCAAACATTAATGTCAAGCCCCTTCCTGGCAATGCACCTGCCGACTTCAAAGGCGGTGTAGGAAACCTTTCATTCAAAGCGTGGCTCGATAAAAATCAGACTAAGACCAATGAACCGGTTACACTAAAAGTCCAGGTTTCGGGAACGGGTAATCTTAAATTAATCGAACCCTTCGGGCTGAACTTGCCTCCGGACATTGAAACTTATGACCCAAAAATTAATGACAATATTAATGTCTCTGCGAGCGGTATGTCCGGTACACGTACTTATGAGTACATACTTATCCCGCGCAATGCCGGTGAATTCAAAATCGAACCTATTAAATTCGCTTACTTCAATCCCTCAAACAAAAAATATATTACACTTTCTTCTGATGAATTTATTCTTAAAGTTGAGCAGGGTAACGCAACAGAATCATCTCCGCTTATTTCGGGAATAAACAAAGAAGACGTAAAATACATCGGTAAAGACATCAGGTTTTTAAAAAATACTCCTTCTGAATTTTCCAGAAATGAAGGCAGATTTTTCGGTTCATTCTTGTTTTGGCTGATGTCGCTTTTGCCGACTGTTCTCTTTCTGTTTTTCTTCCTTTACCGCAAAAAACAGGAAAAACTGCAAGGTAATAGGATGCTTTTACGCAACAAAAAAGCGACTAAAGTTGCAAGGCTGAGACTTTCTTCAGCTAAGAAATTTTTGACCGCAAACCATAAAGAAAAATTTTACGAAGAGATTTCCAAAGCACTCTGGGGTTACCTCGGCGATAAGCTCGGAATCGAACTTTCAGAGTTAACCAAAGATTCAGCCCGAATATCACTTTCAACAAAAAATGTTACCGACGAAAAAATCACAAAATATATGGAAACTATTGACTACTGCGAATTTGCAAGGTTCGCTCCTTCCGGACAGACAGTTCCGATTGCACAGGTTTATGATGATGCTGTTGCAGTAATCACAGATTTGGAGGGCATATTATAATGAAAAGAACATTTATCATACTGCTCGTATTTTTTGCTTTTCATTTGTCTGCATCTGCAAATACAAACATAGCTAAGGATAATTTTTCCAAAGCAAATGAATTTTTCAAAAAAGGTAATTATATAAAAGCTATAGAGCTTTATAAAAGTATCTTAAATAATGGATACGAATCATCCGAACTATACTACAATCTCGGTAATTGTTATTTCCGACGAAATGCAGTTCCTTCTGCAATTTTATACTTCGAAAGAGCCAAACGCATCGCCCCCGATGACGATGATATTTTATACAATCTCGGAATTGCCAATCTCAGAATAGTTGACAAAATCGAACCCGTTCCGAAATTCTTTCTTTTTCAGCTTTACGATAATATGCGAAACAGCTTCTCTTCGGCAAGCTGGGGTAGTTTCGTAATAATTTCATTATGGGTATTTTTCCTCTCTCTTGCAGGATTCATCACATTCTGGTCGCCGTTAATCAGAAAGATATTATTCGGTATCAGCGTGATAAGCCTTGCATCTGCAATATTATTTTTCGTCTTTGCACAACAGAACTACGACAAAGAACAAACCCGTGACGAAGCTATCATCTTCAGTCCGAGTGTTTATGTAAAAAGTTCTCCCGATGCCGGAGGCAAGGACGTCCTTATTCTGCACGAAGGCACAAAAGTAAAAATTCTTGACGAAGTCGGAGACTGGCGCAAAATCCGCTTAGTCAATGGCAATCTGGGCTGGGCACTGAAACAGAGTATGGAGATAATTTAATTTTTATTATTTCACATTAAAATCATTTTTTCAATTTGAAATCGCAAATTGCGACTTCAAATTTTATATGACGAATAGTCTGGATTTACTCCAAATAGAATCATTCTTTCCTTCCTTTTCAAATAACAAAAGGCTTTTTTTTGTAATTTACTTTTTATCTGAATCTCCGTTCTAAAAAATATTTTGAGAATAATTATGAAAAAGTTCTTTTTACTTATTCTGTTTTCAATTTTTAGTTTAGCGCAATTACAAGCCCAGTGGGTCGAAGATAATAACGGGATGTACGGCGGTCTGACTATGACTTTTGCTGTAAAGGACGGCTACCTTTTTGCCGGTACTATGGGCGGTATGTTCCGTTCACCGGATAACGGCACAAGCTGGGAAGCGGTTACAAACGGCTTTCCTTACGTAAGAACAAGAGAAATAATTGTAATCGGAAATGATATTTTTGCCGGAACATGGGGCAACGGTGTTTATGTGTCATCCGACAACGGAGCAAGCTGGAGTACAAGGAATTCAGGCATCACCAATTTAAATATACAATCAATTTTCTATTTAAACGGTATTATTTTCGCCGGAACATGGGCAGGCGGTCTTTTTGCCACTACCGATAACGGAACAAGCTGGCACACATCTAATGCAGGTCTGCCGAATGCAAACATCAATTCTTTTGCTTCCTCAAACGACAGCATTTTCGTAGGTACCGCAAACGGTGTTTATTTCTCAGTTGATAACGGAGTAAGCTGGGTATCAAAAAATGCGGGACTCGGTGCATTGGATATAAACGCTATTGTGATTAATAATGACCTTATCTATGCCGCTTCGCATACAAAGGGTGTTTATTTTTCAACCGATAAAGGATTAACATGGTCTGTCAAAAACAACGGCATTACGAATTTATCCATTCTGCATATTAATGCCTTAGGAAACAATGTTTATGCGGCTACAAACGGCGGAGGCATCTTTGTAACAAACAAAGATATACCAAGTTGGACTCCATTAAATAACGGCTTGTTTAATACTTATGTTCTTCATTTATTTATAAGCGGAACTACTATGTATGCCGGAACCGACGGCGGTGCTTTCTACTCTGTAAACGGAGGTGCAAACTGGAATGATATTACAAGCGGTCTGAAAAATTCCTGCATTATTCATTTGGAAAAAGACGAAAATAATAACATCTATGCCGGAAGCTACGGAAGAGGTGTCTTTAAAACAGAGGACAACGGCGGAGGATGGTTCGAAGTAAACAACGGAATTCCGCAATTATACATATATTCGCTTGATTCTAAATCAGGATACACTTTTTCCGGCACCTGGAACGGTATGGTAGGCTCTTCAACAAACGGCGCTGCTAACTGGAGTACTGTCTATATAGGCTCTTCAACATATAAAATATGGAGCATTCTTATAAACGGCACAAACACGTTTGTAGGACTTGCTGGAGGAGGAGTCATCCGCTCTACGAATTTCGGAACTAACTGGAGCCCCGTAAATACAGGTCTTACGAATACTCAGGTGTATGCACTCGCCGTCAGCGGTACCAATATGTTTGCAGGAACCCTTGGAGGCGGAGTTTTTATCTCTACTGACGCAGGAAATTCCTGGACAGCCAAAAACACCGGACTTACCAATTTAAATGTCAATTCGCTTACTGCTTACTCTACTAACCTTTATGCCTGTACAAATACCGGTGTATTTCTTTCGACCAACAACGGAACCAACTGGACTTCGATAAATACAGGAATGGGTAGCCAATATGTTCATTCCGTAGCTTCGGACGGAACTAATCTTTTTGCGGCTACAGGTAGTAACGGAGCCTATTTTTCTTCGAACAACGGTACAAGCTGGACTCAGAAAAACAGCGGACTTTATAACAACAATTGCTGGACTGTACTCATAAACGGCACTGATGTTTTTATCGGCACCTAT
>JBAYGQ010000054.1:0-9008 GCA_041666585.1 Bacteroidota bacterium | reverse complement strand
GAATTTTCAGGAAAAGTTGATGTATTCAAAGTTAATACTGAAGAGGAGCAGGAATTGGCGGCTGTGTTCGGCATAAGGAGCATTCCTTCAATTCTGTTTGTACCCTTAAAAGATCAGCCTCAAATGTCGGTCGGTGCTATGCCTAAGGAAGGCTTTATAAAAGCAATCGAACAAGTTTTAAAAATTAAAACAAGTTCCGAAAATTAGAATAAATACAAAATTGATTACTTTTTTAACCGCAGTTTGTTAACTAAAACTGCGGTTTTTTTTTCTTAAAGCCATTCATTTTTTTATTATTTTATTGTGTGTTAGTTTTGCGTTTTGTTTCTTAATTAATAAATGTGGTGGAAGATGTTTTGGAGTATTTTTTTTCTTTTATCGGTTATAGCATTAGTAGTTTTGCCTTTAGTTATTTTTTTCTATCTTTTTATTTACAAACCGCGTCATTTAAGGTGGGGTGTTTCAAAAGAAGAGATTGAATCCGAATTGCCCGGTGATTCCATAATTCCCGAATCAAGAATTTGTTCAACTAGAGGAATCACAATAAAAGCCAAACCGTATGAAATTTGGCAATGGATTGTACAGATGGGACAAAGCAGGGCAGGTTTTTACAGCCATGATTTCTTTGCAAATATGGTAGGATCTAAAATTAAAAGTTTGAATGAAATCAAACAGGAGTTCCAGAATTTAAATGTCGGAGACATTATACTCGGTCATCCAGAAATGGGATGGATAGTAGAAGCTATTATTAAAAATGAATATCTTGTTCTGCGTGCCGCCGACTTAAAGAAGAAAGGTTCTGCTTATATCGATGAACCGCCTCATTTTGATTTTATCTGGATATTCGCTCTGAAAAAAATAAATGAAGAAAGTACAAGGCTGATTGTAAGAGAAAAGTACAATTACAAAAACTTCGGTTTAGTTTCAATATTAGTAGAATTAACAGCTTTTATTAGTTTTATTATGACTAAAAAGATGATGAAGGGAATAAAGAAACGTGCAGAGAAAAATAACTCAATTTGAATTTTCAATAAGATTAAAAAAAGCTGTCTTAAAAACAAATAGAATTTAGACAGCTTTTTTATGTATTAGAATTTGATTTTTACTCGTTTGGAACCAAGTCACTTCTACTGAAGAAAAAAGAAATTTCCAAGTTACCGTTTTCAACCGAATCGGATCCGTGAACAGCATTAACAGCTTTAGATTCTCCGAAAAGCTTTCTTACTGAACCTGCGTCTGCAAGTGTTGGATCGGTGTTACCGATTAACTTACGATAGTCATCGATAGCGTTTTCTTTTTCGAGAGCAATCGGTACGATGGAGCCGTTACTCATATATTCGATTAATTCGCCGTAGAATGGACGTTCTTTATGAATTTCATAAAATGCTCCGGCTTGTTCTTTAGAAATTTTAGTCATTTTCATTCCAAGAATTTTAAATCCGGCATCTGTAATCATCGTAATAATTTTACCTGTATAATTTTTTCTAACCGCATCAGGTTTAATAATTGCAAGAGTTCTTTGCTTCATGTTTTCATCAAATTAATTTAACAAATATTCATTTTTTATTTTGCTTTCGCTTTTTTTACTTTTTTCAGTTTGACGGTTTTAGCAGAAGTTTTTCTGACTTTTTTTGCAACAGGTCTTTCAGGTAGCACTTTTTGAACTGTAATACCGATATCAGCAGGAGAGTTAGCAACATGAATTCCGGCATTTTTTAAAGCCGTAATTTTTTCTTCGGCTGTTCCTTTACCCCCTGAGATAATGGCACCAGCATGTCCCATTCTTCTTCCGGGAGGGGCGGTTCTTCCGGCAATAAATCCGACAACTGGTTTATTCACATATTCTAAAATGTATGCTGCTGCTGTTTCTTCTGCAGTACCTCCGATTTCGCCTATCATCAATATGACGTCAGTATCTGGGTCTGCATTAAACAATTTTATTGCATCAATAAACTGAGTACCGATTATCGGGTCGCCGCCTATACCTATACAGGTGGACTGCCCGATTCCGAGGTCAGTAAGTTGTTTTACAGCTTCGTATGTCAAAGTACCGCTTCGTGAAATTACTCCGACACTCCCAGCTTTATGAATGTAACCGGGCATGATACCGATTTTGCACTCTCCGGGTGTAATGATTCCGGGACAATTTGGACCGATTAATCGTGAGTTTGAATTTTTAAGTGCAGAGTTGACCTTAATCATATCTTTAACAGGGATGCCCTCTGTTATGCAAATGATTAAAGCAATTCCTGCTTCAATTGATTCCAGAATAGCATCAGCGGCAAGATGAGCAGGTACAAATATAAGAGATACATTTCCACCGGTCTGAGTTACAGCTTCTCTGACGGTATTGAATAATGGTACGGTTTTCTTGAAGATATTTTCTCCTTTTCCACAATAATCTGAACCGCCTTTTCCGGGAGTTACACCCGCGACAACCTTTGTACCGTATTCTATCATCTGGGAGGTATGGAATGTTCCTTCGGAACCGGTTAAACCCTGAACAATAACTTTAGATTTTTTATTGACCAAAATACTCATTCGGTTTTTCCTTTTACGTTTATAATAGTATGATTTTTTTAAATTTATACAAAAAAAAGCTCATTAAGTAATTTAAGAAGTAACTTCTTTTCAGAAAACGCAATTTAATAAATTATATCGAATTTTTTATTAAATATATCATTTGTGTTAAAAAGATATTCCTTTTTTATACTCGAATTGTTGCTTTGTTTATATATTTTATTATTTTTGCATACGTACATTTTTTTGAGAATACAAGAATGAAGCATTCAATAAATTTTGCAATCTGTTTTGTTACATTTTTTCTAATGTATAATTGTCTTTTTGCTCAAGGGACATTCACATTAGCTCCATTTGAATTCATTGTCAACGGAGATTTCAGCCAGGGAAATAAAGGTTTTTTTTCCGATTATATTGATGCAAGTCTCTCTTTACCGCCGGACTTGTCTCCAGAAGGTAATTACATGGTTACTGATAATCCGCATTTAATTTATGTAGATTTATCCTCATGCGTTGACCACACTACAGGAGCAGGTAATATGCTAGTTACTAACGGTAATTTGTGGTATAATAAAGTGGTGTGGGGGCAAGTAATTAAAAATATACAGCCTAATACTGATTATTTGTTTTCCGTATGGTATGCAATGGCTCATCCGAGGCATCAAGCACAAATGGAAACGATAATAAATAAACAGACAATTCAACCTGATATTATTTTTCTTCCGCCCGATACCTGTGTTTGGCATAATTGTTACTTTATGTGGAATTCAGGAACTTTTACTTCTGCAACTATTACAATGTACGACAGAAACGTAGAACCTGCCGGTAATGATTTTTTGGTTGACGATATTTCTTTTAAAACTATTTGTACTTTACAAGCTGATGCAGGAACCGATAAAGATATTTGTGCAGGAGGGACTACCTTAATCGGAAATCCTCCTTTAAATGGATTTCCTCCATTTACTTACCAATGGTCACCTGCAACAGGATTAGATAATCCTAATATTCAGTCTCCGACTGTAACAGTGAACCAAACGACGACTTATTATTTGCAGGTTACTGACAGCATTAATTGTGTTTCGTTCGATACTGTTGTTGTTAATCTAGTGCCTTTTCCTCCTACAATAATCAATACTGATAAACCAACTTCTATTTGCCCTTGTGATTCTATAACCTTATCAGCAACTTCAGGCTATACTTATCTTTGGTCAACCGGTGATACAACTCAGAGTATCAAAACTAATTTACAGGGAAAATACTTCTGTACTATTTCCAACCAAAATTTATGTTCAGTTTTGGATAGTATAGAAATCAGTTTAATTAATCCTGTTACGACAATCTCTATAGATACTGTTTTCGGTAAAGTTGGGGATAACGTAACGATTCCTGTGAAAATACTTCCTCCTTTTGATGAAAACTGTTCAATGGGAATGTTCGGAACAGTTATTGAATATGATAAATCTTTGCTGTTTCTTGTTTCGACGGTGGATTCTTCAGAAATTATCGGGAAGAATCAAAGGATTTATTTTAGAAAATCAGAGAACGGATCATTATTAGAGCAATTGAAGTTTGTTGCTACATTGGGTTCTTCAGAATGTACTGATATTAGTTTTGTTACTTTTAATTGGGACTGCCCACTATCTATTACTAATACTATAAACGGCAGGTTTTGTCTAACAAATGTATGTACTGAACCGACTCCGCGCTTATTTGATGAATCGGTTAATTTTTATCTGAAACAGAATTCTCCTAATCCTGTATCAGAGAGTACTCTGATTGAACTTGCCCTGCCTGATAATTCTCCGGCTGAGCTTTATATAGTCAATATTTTGGGTGAAAAGGTTAAATCATTAGCCAAGTACTCAAATAGAGGTGTTTACAGAATAGTAAATGACTTGAGCGACCTTTCAGACGGTATTTATTTTTACGTTCTTCAAAACAGCTACGACAGGCTTACAAAGAGATTAGTAATTTGTAAATAATTGGATAAGAACTTTTAATTTAAATTTTTAGAAAAAAATGAGTGATTTTGATAAAATTGAATATTGGCTAGAAATTGCAGAATACGACATTGATACTGCAAAGGCAATGCTTGAAACAGGACGTTTATTATATGTCGGTTTTATGTGTCATCAAGCAATTGAAAAAAGTTTTAAAGCTATTTATGTTAAAAATTTTCAGCAAATACCACCATATTCTCACAGCTTGAGTGGTTTATTGAGAAAAATCGGTTTAGAATCAGAGTTAGATAATATTCAATTGGATTTAATTGATAAGTTAGATCCATTAAATATTGAGGCAAGATACCCGACTTATAAGGATGAGATGTTTAAATCTTTATCCAAAGAGTATTGTTCAAGTATTTTAAATGATACAGAAAGTATGATGTTATGGGTAAAATCGAAGCTTTAGCTTTAGCAGAAAAATTTTCTGAATTAGTAATTGCAAGATTTAGTCCGGTTAAAATCATTTTATTCGGCTCATTTGCAAACGATAACTGGCGAGATGACAGTGATATTGATATTGCTGTGGTTCTAAACAAACTTAAAGAAGACTACCTTCTCACTTTAAATAAACTTTATAAACTTAGAAGAGAAGTTGATACATCCATTGAACCCGTATTAATGATTGAAGGCAAAGATCCATCAGGTTTTCTTGAATCAATTGAAACTTACGGCACTATGCTTTATCCGAAATCCTAAAAAAATTATTCAATTACTAACATTGTACTGTATTTCTTAGATAATGTTTTTGCCGCAGTTTCTGCTTCGTCTATTGTTTTGTACCCCCAGAGTTTCACTCGGTATGTTGGTATATTGTCCTGTAAATATCGCTCGTAATATGAATTGAGTTTGCGTTTTTCCCAGTCTTCAACTTTTGCAAGTGCTTCTTCTTCGGACTTAGCTTTTCCGGCAATTATTTCATAAGGAAGTAGAGAGGGATCTAACCAGCGAACTTCTACGCGTCTGTTGTATAGCTGTTGCCAGGGGACTGACTGTAAATAATAAATCGGTTTATTGGCGCCTTCGGCTCTCACCCTGATTTGCGAGGCATTTACTCCTTTTTCAATTAATATCCGCCTTGCTTCCTGAGCACGTTTCAGAGATAAATCAGTATTAATTAAATTATTTCCTTCCAAACTACTGTGTCCGATAAGTTCTATGAGTGCGGAAGGGTTGTCGGTTAGTGTTTTTGCAAGGGAATTAATTGTATTATCGAAATCAGGTGAGATTTCAAATTCACGATAATTAAAGACAGCAACAGCTTGATAACGTGAATACTGGACTTCGGGTTTGGGGATTATCTGAATCAAATCAGCAAATTTAGAATCACCTTCTTTATACACAACATCTGTTCTGAGAGTACTGCAGTTCATGCTGTTGGTGGGAGGAATGACGATAAATTCGTAATAGTATTTTTGTGCATAATAAATTTCCCTCAGAATATCCGGAATTTTATCTGTTTCATCATCAGCAATGTAATAGTATCTTCCGCCTGTAAGTCCGCATAAATATTTTAGAAAATAGCTTTCAACCGAGTTACCTATGCCGATAATATAAATCGGAATATCATTATCGTGAGCTAATTTTGCAACACTATTCGAAGTATAAATAATTGAGGAGTTGTCGGAATTGTATGTTATTAATACCATGATTTTATTTTTATTTTCACCTGAATTAAGAGATAATAAAGACTGATAAGCAACTTTGTAAAGTGAGTTCAAGCCCTCTGCGGGCGGTAGTTTTAAGGTCTGAATAATAAAATTTGCTTTTTCAGGAGATTCAAGCTTAAATACCGGATTCAGGTTTTGATTGAATGTAGTCAGCATTACTTTGTCAGTAGGATTAAGGTAGGGAAGGAACTTCCAAATACCGCTTACTATCGGATAGTTTTCCAAAGCGGCTGCTGAATTATCAACTACAAAAGCTATATCAAAATAATTATCTATTGAATTATCACGCTCTGTGAAATTCCCAATATCTTTTCGGTTTTCACTTTTTTTACATTCATAAGTTGTAGTCCAGATAACTTTATCTTTTAATGAAGACCCCTGTACAAAATTTCCTTTATTGTCGAGAATTACAGCCCTTAGAAGGCAGTTATCCTGAGTGTAGGGATAGATTGTTCTCATTATTTTAATAGAAGCAGGATTTTTGCTTTTTTCGGTTTGAGTCAGACCTGTGAAATATGGGTTATCATTAGTCGAAACAGATAAAGGTTTATAGATTAAAGGAGCAGGTCCGGGAGTAGTTTCTTTTGTGAGTGAGGATTTTATCTGAACAACCGCATTCATTATAACTGAGTCTTTGGCACCTTTGTAGGCGATAACCTTGTATATTTTTGATTGTTTAGGTTTCACAAAATATTTATCTTTGGATTCGAATGTGCCCCAAACTCCTTCGATTTTCACAGAATCAGCACGCAAAAAGCTCCATTCGATTGTTGCATCTTCTCCTTCGATAACTTCAGTATATCCGGTGAATTTTTCTACTTCAATCGGCAGAGAGCGGCATCCTGAGAGGATAGAAGTTATAATAATTAATGCGAAGACAATCCTGAATCCGAAATAATATTTTTTCATAGGAGTAATTATTTTGTGAAAAATTTAGTTTTTGCTTCCTTTTACAAAACTTAAATTTCGGAAGCACCAACTATTATAGTATTTCATACAATATACTCAGAAATAAGCAATTTTAGTGCCAATGGTTTTTTATATTTTCATAAATTTAAGAAAATTATTACCTGATTTTATGATATAAACACCTGAAGGAAAAGTGCTGATATCTACGTTTCCATATATATTTGATTCTAACATTTTAATTCCTTCAATACTGAATATTTCAAAATGTGCGGAATTAAAATTCGAAATGTTAATAAGATCATCAGCCGGATTAGGGCTTATAATCATACTCCCATCGTTATTTTCTTCCACTACTTTTGTAGGAAGAAAAGTTCGTTTGTAAAATTTATTTGTGAATTGCAATGCCGGAAGACTTGCTCCGGTGCCTATAAAGACATCATTACCGATAACAAAGCACGTTGACCATGCGGAATTGTCAATCGGATATTGAGCATTTGCAAGTAACTGCCAGTTATCGGTATCGGGATTGTACTCGAAAATATCCTTATATGATGAAGTGTAACCCGACATTCCAAGTCCTATATAGCCTTTTCCGTTCACTGCAAATCCTATTCCGGCTTGTCTTGAATAACCGGAAAAATTTGTTTTGGATGTCCATGTTTTTGTACATCCGTTGAACATATAAAGAGTATTGTATTCAAAATTTCCCGCTCCGCAACCAACATAAACCTTTTCGCTAATCTGAAAGACAGAAGGAAATACAACAGGAGAACCCGGAAATCCGCTTTTGCTCGTCCATGTATTTGCAGTAGGGTCGTATTCCCAAAAATCGGAAAGCATGTTATTTCCGTCGAACCCGCCACCGACATAACCTTTACCATTATACGAAAAACTAAAGCATCCGTCTCTGTTTCCTCCGCCAAAATCCGCTTTCTTAGTCCATGTATTGGTTACGGGATTGTATTCCCAGAAATCATTAACCGGTTGGAATGAACCTGTCGGGTCTCCTCCTCCTACATAAGCCTTACCGTCAATCACAAAACTGAAAGCCCATCCGCGAGGACCGCCGCCTACATTTGCCAATTTTTTCCATGTATCTGTTTGTGAATTGTATTCATAAAATAATTCTACACCGGGACCTCCGCCGACATAAGCTTTGTCACCGATAGTGAAGCTGAATGCACCGTCTAAAGCGGGACCGGGGAAATCAGCAACGGGAGTCCACTGAGCATTTGCAGTGATAGAAATTGTAAGAGCGAAAATGAAAAGAGTAAAAATAGTTTTCATAATTGCACCGGAAAAATTTTGAGAATATTTTTTTTGAATCTAAGAAATAATAATTGAAATAGAAAATTTTTATTTGTGATTCCACATAGTATTAAAAAATTATAAAATAAATTTTGTTTTGTTAAGTCTTTTTATTTAAATTTGAGAAAAAAAACAAGTAAATCCTTGCAAGTGGGGCTCCGTAGTGTTCCTCGTAAATAGCTTGCAAGGTTTTGTCGTTTTTAAGGAAAAAGCCCGCTTTCTTCAATGATTCTAGGTTTAATTATATTGTAATAAGTATCTTCGTTATGTTCTCTTTTCCTAAAAATAGCCCAACTTACAAAATCTACAATCTGCAAGCATTTTTCTTCACTCGGCTTTTTTATTTCAATTATTAATTTCACATTGTGTTTGCTATCAGATTCTGATTCAAGATAATCTCTAAAATTTTGATTTAAAAATTTATTTGTTTCCCTTCTTGAGGCAATTAAATGTATTGGTTGGTCAGTTGGTATCAGCTTTTTTGTATATACTCTATCAAGGAGAATGTTTGCAACATAATTGTATAGAACATGCTTCTCATTTTTTAGTTTTGTATAAACTTTTCTTTTATTCAAATAAATAGAAATTATAGTTATAT
>JBAYGQ010000053.1:0-9015 GCA_041666585.1 Bacteroidota bacterium | reverse complement strand
TGACTTTACGAAATCTGCCGGCAGAGGTTGTTGACAAGATTCAAATCTATACTAAAATGAGCGACCAGTCCGAATTCACAGGTTTCGACGACGGACAGTCATCCAAGGCAATGAATATTATCACAAAAAAGAACTACCGCAACGGGCAGTTCGGCAAAGCAAATGTCGGTTACGGAAGTGAAAACAAATATATTGTTTCCGGTGTCTGGAACATTTTCAATGATGCTCAGAGAATCTCACTTCTCGGACTTTCCAACAACGTAAACCAGCAAAATTTTTCTTTTCAGGATATTCTTGACGCATACAGCAGTTCTCCCGGCGGCGGCGGCGGCAGAGGCGGTTTCGGCAGAGCAATGGGTTCCTTTATGGGCGGAGGCGGAGGCAGTTTCTTCCGTGGAATGAGCGATTTCAGACCTCCAAGCCAGAATTTCAATCCGGGTGATTACTTCGTCGGTCAACTAAGCGGACTAAGCAAAACCCATGCTTTAGGTTTGAACTATTCCGATACATGGTGGGATGCCATTGATGTTTCAGGTTCATATTTTGTGAATTATTCAACGAACAGCAATGAACAGAGCTTAGACAGAGACTACCTTCTGAATACGGATTCACTGCAAAAATATACATCAAACAGTACTTCAAATTCACGGAACATGAATCATCGTTTTAATCTGAAATTAAACTGGCAGATTGACACAATGAATTCAGTAATGCTGAGACCGTCCTTCAGCACTCAATTCAGCGAAAGCGGCAATAACAGCGTCAGTTCGAATTTTTTCGGTGATGCTATGCCTTTAAATACATCGAATAACACGTATTCTTCGAATTCGGCGGGTTTTATTTTCTCAAATGACCTTTTGTTCAGACATAAATTTGCTACGGCAGGCAGAACAATATCTATGAACTTTTCTACAAGCTACAATGATAAAACAGCAAATGCAAGCCAAAGCACGTTAAGCGACTTATTCCAGAGAAACGGTACGACTATCAGTGATTCGTTACAGATTAAAAGCAAGGCTCCCGTTACAGGATACGGCTGGTCTGCTAATGTCACATATACCGAGCCAATTCATAAAGACGGAATGCTTCAGGCAAACTATACAATTTCTTATAACAGAAATAATTCCGATAAACGTACTTACGATTTCAATTATCTGACTGACAACTATGATATTTTAGATACACTATTATCGAACAAATTCGATAATGATTACATGACGCATCGTGCGGGACTCGGCTACAGGATGAAAACAGAAAGCACATCGCTTCAGCTTTCGCTCGATTATCAGCAGGCGGATTTGGTAGGCAATCAGGAATTCCCGCAACCGTTCAAAATTGATTATTCTTTCAGAAACTTTTTACCTTCATTGAGATTCAATTATAAGTTCTCTCTGATATCAAATCTTAATATAGATGTAAGAACCAACACAAATGTTCCTTCAATCTCACAACTGCAGAACGTCGCAGATGTAAGTAATCCTATGAATATTGCAATGGGTAATCCGGAACTGAAACAATCTCTGTCCAATTCTTTTATTGCACGTTATACAAATTTCAGTAATAATTTTACGAATGTGTTTATTACATTTTTTACTTTTAATTACAGAACGAATTACATTGCGAACTCTACTTATATCACAACTGCCGATACAACAATTAACGGAAGTGTATTAGTCCCTGCCGGCGGACAAATTACTAAACCTGTCAATTTAGACGGATTTTACAGCTCCAACGGAATGTTTACTTACGGCTTGCCATGGAACTTAATCAAGTCAAATCTGAATTTCAATATCGGAGGAAACTATACTCATTCACCGAGTCTTGTAAATAATCAAAAGAACTTCTCGGATGCTTTGAACCTTAATTTAATGTTTGTAATAAGCAGTAATATCACTCAGGATTTGGATTTTACCGCATCGTCAAGAGTTAACTTCACTACAACAAAAAATACTTTGAATCAGACATTGAACAATAATTATAATAATTATATGAATCGTTTGAATCTGAAATGGGTAATTTGGGAAGGCTTTTTCTTTGAAACCGATTTGACAAGTCAATACTACACAGGCTTAGTGCAGTCAAACAATAACAATTATACAATCTGGAATCTCAGTCTCGGCAAGAAGTTATTCAACAATGTAGCGGAAATAAAATTTTCTGTTTATGATGCTCTGAACCAGAATAAAAGTATCAATACCAATATAACAGACTACTATGTCGAATACTCTAAAAACTATACATTACAACGCTACTTTATGCTGACTTTCAATTTCAATCTAAAACAATTTCAGGGTAAAGGCGGCGATACACAACAGCGTCCCGGCTTTATCGGACTGCCGCATTAGCAGGCTTCTAATTAGCATAAAAAATAGGGCGGTCTCATTAGTACAATTATTGTCATTCCGGACTTGGTCCGGAATCTAAAAATATGGCTTCAATTCTTGATTCTGAACCAAGTTCAGAATGACATTCTAAAAACTAATTAACTAATGAGATAGCCCCTAAAGATTTTCAAAAAATGAAAAATATTATTTAAACTTGTAGCTTGCACCAAGGCTGACAGCAATTATATTCATATTGTGAACACCGGGCATAGCAAGTGCATATTTATTCGCTTCAATTGTTCTTTCGCATCCTATCATATATTCTGCACCGAAATCAAGAGATACAATTCCCAGATTATAACTTAAGCCGATGGTAGCTGCATTGAAAGAAATATTTGGAAAAATTATATTCAGAGTGCTATCGGGTGCAGGTGCCGGATCCTGATAATAACCCGCTCTGATTGCTAAATCTTTTGTAAGTTCATACTGAACTCCGAATCTGATCTGCATTTTATCTTCCCATTTCATATGTAGAGTTCTGCTGTCTTCAGGGATATTTGCCGCCCAAACAGCATTATCATAAGTTGTTATAATGTTACCTTCTGTATTAGACCAGTTGCTCCATTGTACATCTGCTGTTATGGTTAAACCTTCTATCGGTTTAATTCCGATACCACCGCCGACCCACATAGGCCAGCCAAGTTCACGACTCATATCGGTTGTCTCCGCATTGAATGCCGCAAAGGAAGGATTCTTGGCGGTACCTTTGAATTTTACGACGTTCTTTGTCTTGAATGATACACCTATACTAAGCATATCAATCGGCTTTACGAGTAAGCCTGCACCGAATCCCATGCCGATGCCGCTTGAATTTTCTTCGTACTGACCACCGAAAAATCTGAGCATTTCCATCGATGCATAATATACATTAAATGATGCTCCTACAGATAACATATCATTAATTTTGTAAGCAACAACGGGAGAAAAATTATAAGCAAATATTTTACTTTTCCATTGATATGCTTTACCTCCGGTTAATGCTTTCAATTGTTCTCCGTCCCACTCGGCACCGAGTCCTGCAGGCACATAGACACCCAATCCGACTACAAGGTCTCCGTTCATAAGAGGAAAGTAACCGCCGAAATTCGGACTTATGTAATGATTGGCTTTAGTTTTTGCATCAATTGGAGAATTAGGAATATCATATTTATAAGTTGCTGAAGGTATAACATCAGTAACAAACAATCCGATTTCGGGATGAGTCAACTGAGTAACACCTGCGGGATTCCAATATGCGGCTGTGTAATCATCCGCTAATCCGATAAATGCACCGCCCATTCCCAGGGATTTGGGCCCGATACTGTTAAGGCTCAACCCGTTAGCGAACAATGTGCAGACAGGTATCACCATTAACAATAATACAAATAAAGTAGCTCTTTTCTTCATCTGAACTCCTGATAGGTATATAAAATAAAAACTATTTAATACATCAGAAAACAATTTTATAAAAGGATTTTTACAAATATAATCTTTTTAGGAAGTTATTTCAGAAAAAAACATTCTTTTTTTTATTCTCTTATCCTGAACTTGGATTAAAACTTTATTCTAAAAGCAATTGTGCAAAAGTAGCCTAACCGCGTTCAGCTAGAAGTGTAAGGTAGGGATAGAATTCCGTACAAACAGGAATAGTATTTATCAAAGTTAATCACTATCATATCCCATATATTCAAAAGTAGCTTTGTCGCCACTAACCTTGAAGTACAGAAATCCGCGTTCAGCATTGAAACATGGTCCGTTCCACCAGGTTCCGCAGATTGCACCGCCGATTAGATAGGTTATATTTTTATTATCTGTGTATGCTCCGTATATGTGGTCATGCCCCTGCAATACGAGTTTAAGATTGTGTTTTTCTAATATTTTCAGTAAATCTTTGGTATTTCCTACAATGTCCTTAGCCCCGGCAGTACCGGCTGTATCTTTATCCTGCTCTTTTTTGAAAAGCCTTAACGGAACATGAGACACAATGCAAACAGGAGTTTTAGAATCAATTTTTGCAATATTATTTTTTACCCAATCAAGTTCTTCTTTAAAAAAACGAACACCATAGCCCCTTCCGGAGGATAGGGCAAAAGGATCGAGAATAATAAAATGCCAGTTTTTATATTCAAAAGAATAATAAGTTTTTCCAAAGTATTTCTCATACATTTTTTTTCCGTACATCGGGTTCGACAATTCAACTTTACTTTTTTTGGAAACACCAAACATATCATGATTTCCCATCGTATTATAAGCAGGCATATTCAATTGTTTCATAATATCATTATACAACTGAAAAAGTCCTTCAGCTTTCTCAGCTGTTGTACCCTGGACATCCATCACAAGGTCGCCGCCTGTTATAACAAAATCCGGTTTAAGTCTGTTGATTTTTTCAATGGCTTTCTTTAGACCGTTAGTCGCTTTAGAATTATCCTTCAAATGTATATCAGTCATAAATACAAATGAAAATTCTTTTTCAGATTGAGAAAGTAAAACGCTTGAACTGAAGAGCAGAACAAAAATTAAAGAAAAAAACAGAATCTTTTTCATATTTTCAAGAAAATTTTATTTAACAATATTCAATGAAGTAAACTAATAAAAACTATCGAAAAATGGAAATTCGTATTAAGTAAAAAAAGCTCCGGATTTCAATTTCAAAAAGAATAACGGAGCTATTAAATAATTATAAAAAACTATAAAATCAGTTTTTCTGTAATTCCACATAAATAGTAAAATCCACATCTTTGCCGGCTACAAGTCCTCCAGCTTCTATTGTTTTGTTCCAGTTCAGATGGTAATCGAAACGGTTTATAGTACCTGTTAATTTGAAGCCTGCCTTTGTGTTTCCCCACGGATCCTTAATGGTTCCGTTAAATTCTGCATCCAAGGTAATTTTCTTAGTAACATCCTTCATTGTAAAATTACCTGTAAGCTTATACTTGTTGTCCTTTATTTTTTTGAAAGAAACAGATTGGAACTTAATTTGGGAAAACTTTTGAACATCGAAAAAATCTGCACTTCGAAGATGTTCGTCTCTTTTGTCATTATCTGTGCTAATACTGGATGATTCAATGTTGAACTCAATTTTTGCATCTTGAAAATCAGTTTTTTCCGAAGTAACTACTCCATCGAATTTTTTAAATTTTCCTGTAACAGATGAAATAACCATGTGACTTACAGAAAACTGAACATTAGTGTGTGCAAGGTCGAACTTCCATGTATTGGTCTGAGCGAAAGAAACTGAAAAGGCAATTAAATATAATATTGCCGCTAATTTGATACTTTTCATCAGTGAAATCCCTTTTAAAAATAATAAATCACTTTATGTCAATAAACGAATAATTGAGAAAATTATTTTAGGATTATCTAAAATATAATTTTGATTTACTTAAATAGACGAGGAATATAAATTGAATTAAAAAAATGTCATTATAAACATATCAGGGAATAATAATTCTCATTTTGAAAAAAGATTCCATGCTTATAATTCGCAACTAATTACTTTTCTTTTGTTCCAAAGACTGATTTAAAATATGTTCCAAAATTCCTTTGTTAAGAGTAATTCTTACTTTAGAGCTAACATCGGGTTCATAAAACGTTTCTAAAGTACCACCGTGTTCCTGAACAATTTTTTTAGTAACAAGCAAACCGAATTCTGAATTTCTTTCTTCATTTTCAAAAACATTATTGTGAGAAATTTTAGATTCAAAAGAATTATTTATACTATGTCCATTATCTTCAACTTCAATAATAAAAAATCCATTTTTTTCATAAGCACTAACAATAACTTCAGCTTTATCACTCTTTTCTGTTGAAGCCGAATCAATGGCATTTGAAATTAATTGCGTCAGACAAGTTTCGAATGCTTTGGGGTCAATAAGAATCTTAGATAATCCTTCCTGTACTTCCGTTCGAAGTATAACACCATGTTTGGAGGCGGCAGGTCTGTATGATTCAACTAAATTATTAACCAGAATAGCAGGATTTATCGGTTTAATATCAAGCCCTCTGCCTCCTGCAAAATTCATAAATTATTTAACCGTGTCCGAAGTTTTATTATAATTCTGTACTAAGGACGCCCACCCTTCATCAACAGATGATTTATCATTTTTCTTCAAACCCGAATCAACCAAAAACATACTCCCTTCAAGTGAAATCAGCAAATTCCTGACAGTATGGGACAATCCACCTACAGTTTGAGAAATAATTTTAAATCTTTCCGAATCCTCAATTTGTTTGCTCATTACTTTATTAGAACTGATATCCTCGAAAAAACAAACCCTACCAAGAACTTCATTTTTACTGCCTTTAAGTTCAAGAGCAGTAATTAAAACTGGAACTTCCGATCCGGAAGGAGTTTCTAAATATATTTCTTTGGTATTCATAATCATACCGAATTCATCAGGTTTTTCGAAAAATTGTTTCGGTAAAAAACTCCTTAAAATATTTAAAGTGGGCTTACGTTTTGTTTTCCAATTCAATATTTCTCGTGCTTTTGCATTAAAAATCTGTGTTTTCCACCTGTTGTTCAACGCAATTATTGCGGTTTTTGAATCTTCAAGAACTGTATTGTAAAAATCGTGATCTTCCTTTATTTGTTCCTGTAACAAAGCAATCTCTGTAATGTCGTTTGCAATCTCTAATATCAAAGAAACACCGTTACTGTTCGACGAAAATGACGAAGTATTTACTACATAATGTGTCTCCTCACCCGAGCTTGACAATCCTACTTCGGTCGAGTAAGATTCTTTCCCGGTCTCAAAAGTATATTCTGCCGGACAGCTTGAGCAAGGGGTCTTGCGTTTCTTAAAAACTTCAAAGCAAAACTTTCCTTGAACTTCACCGAAAGTTTCTCTTAATTTGTTATTTGCACGGACAATTCTGTATTCTTTATCAACAATAGAGATATAGCAGGGAACACGCTCGAACAAAATATTATACTCACGCTGATACATAGTCGAGTTCACAACATCTGTACACATCTCAACCACATATTGCACAACACCTTTTTCATCCTTTACAGGTGCAAGATGATTTACAAAATGGCATGTCCTGCCTAAACGGTCGTATCCGCCTTCGTCGTTAACCTGTGCAATTCCTTTTTCAAAAACTTCCTTTGCCTTACAATTCGGACATCTTTCTTCTGTGTGATGATAAACCTCGTAACATCGCTTCCCTACCCAATTTCCGAAATAATCTTCGAAATTTTTGTTTGCTATTATTATCATGGAGTCTTTGTCTATTACCGCTACATTGAAAGGAACGATTTCGAAAAATTCATTTGCGAGCATTTTGCAGAGATGCTGTGGAATTTTAAGGCGAGTATCTTGTAAATTTGAATTCATAATTACCCTATTATAAAAAGTTCTTTTATAATTAACAGCAAATTTACATTATTTTTGATTATCTTGTAATCGAAATGTGTTTTTTTATTAAATTATTTATAGTTAGAAGCTAATTATTTATGAAATATTAAAAAATATTCACCCGTAAGTTCATAATTTATCGTCCGATATTCCATTTATTAATAAAATATTAAATAATTGAAATTTTTTGTAGAAAACAGTGTTGTTGCATGAATATAATGAGCAGATTAAGAAAAAATGAAGTACAATTTATTGATATTTTAAAATTCTTTATAATACTTATCTGAACTTTGCTACAAAAAATCACATGATATCAAAATTAATAAATCCTTCTTTAACATCCGCCATTGCGTTGACAATAAGTTCCACAAGACCTGAATAATAAAGTCCTGATTTTTCTTTAGCCCCGTAAAAATCGAAAATATCACGGATTTGACCCTTGCAGTTTGAGCAGGGGGCGCAAACTAACTTAGGTACTTCCGGTCCAGATAATTCATCAGCAAAAGCTTCGAGAATCTGCTGAAATTTTTTCCTCCCGCTTATAGCGATACGCCAATCTGTGAAGTTATAGCCGTTCATAATTGCAAAACCGCTACCGCCCCCGCAACAGTAATTACGGGTTCCTTGAGGATTCATCTCTCTGAATTTCGGTGCAAGATATCTTAATACTTTTCTCTGAGGCTCGATTACACCCATTGAGCGGGTAAGATTGCACGGATCGTGGAGCGTTACAGGAAAATAATTTCTTTCGAGTTCAAATTTAAGTTTACCGCTGAAGACAATCTCTTCCATAAGTGTCATGGCTGTTTCGCGAGGTATGCCTCCTGTTACTATTCTGTCAGCGATTAAACCGAGAGCCTTGCTCTCATGTCCGCATTCGCCCATGACAATTTTTTTTACTTTTAGTTTTTTAGCAATTTCAAAATGCTTCAGCGCTATTCTCGCAAGCTGAACATCATCATAAAACAAGCCATAATTCACCCCGTCATAGCCGAGTAAGTCACTTGAAAGAGTCCATGAAATCCCTGCCGCATCCAGAATAAGAGCAAAAGCCCCCGGGTTATCGGGCCAGGCAAGAATCTCACCTGCATTATGTAGGAGCAAAACATCCGCACCCTCAACATCCCATTTTGTTTCAATTTTGATACCTGTTCTTTCAGTTATATCTTCGTCAATAAAATCCATGTTATCTTTTACAACAATTGCTTTCATCCCTGTACTGGAGCCGACTTCTAACTGTTGAATTGTTCCTTTCCCGTGTAGTTCCTTTGGAGAAAATCCAAGCTCCT
>JBAYGQ010000052.1:0-9105 GCA_041666585.1 Bacteroidota bacterium | reverse complement strand
TGTTCTTTGTAATATTTGTTTGCTCTGGAGAATTCGGATGTTAAGCTTCTTCCTATTAATTCTTCACCTCTCCATTTAAAACTCATACAAATTAATTTGATTAATGTTTTATCATCGTAAGAAGGTATTGATAATTGATTATTCTGAGATAAAAATAATAATGTGTAAATCAAAGCTTGTTTTTGTGGCTTCCAGTCGAATTTCTCGGTTACTGGGTCGTGATAACCAAAAGATATATTCAAGTTACTTTCTTTTACTTCAGTATTTAGGTGCTCATATATCAGTATATCAAATTTAGGAACAACTTTACTATAAGAATTTATCTCATCTTGTAAAAATTTAATATAGGAATTAATTTGTATCAAAGTATCTTCGAACTGCCATTTCCACCATTCTCTATCCTCTAATTTATTTTTTTTATTAGAATACTTAATGATTAGAGCTTCGTATTCTTTTTTTCTTTTTTCTTCTTGTTTCAATTCATTAATCAGTATGATTACCCTTTCTCTTGCATTCAACAAATTCAGTTTATTCTGTAAATGCAAACGCATATTTTTAAAAACTTTTTCATAAGCTTCGTTCTCTCCGGTATATTTGTTTAATATGACATGAGACATTGGCTTGCCTTTCGAATATTGAAAATATATTTTTACAAGTTATTTCCACACATTTTGCATTTCTGCTTCTAAAACTTTGTCAGTTAATTTTATATATTTTTTGAATGATGTCATATCAGTATGTCCGGTTACTTTCATCACTGATTCAGCCCTCATGCCCTTTTCTAAAGAGAGCGTAACAAACGAACGTCTTGCGGTATGAGTAGAAATCAACTCGTATTTGGGAACTGTCTTTTCAATTCTCTCCGCTCCTCGATAGGATAATATTTGTGTAGGCTCTGTAATTTCGGCTCTCCAACCAAGTTCCTTCAAGTAAGAATTCATTTTTTGATTCGAAATAAAACGAAAATTATAATCAGGATATTCATCCAATAGTTTCTTTAGCCGAGGTACAATCGGAATTCTCAGACTATCTTTTGTCTTCAGAGTTTCCAATATAATAAAGTCATTTTTAAAGTTTTCTTTCCGAAGGTTAATCAAATCTGAATAGCGTAAACCGGTATAGCACTGAATTAAGAAAATATTTCTAATGTGATTCAATTTATCATTGTCTTTAAGATCAATTGTAGAAATTTTATTTAGTTCTTCCTCCGTTAAATATATTGTCTGCACTTCTTCTTTTAATGCTTTAAATTTTTTGAAATCATCCTTTGGGTTTATTTTCCTTTGGTAACAAAAATTTAAAAAAGTTTTTAAATGTTTTATGTAATTACCAGCAGTATTGTTTAGAAATTTTTTATTGTTAAGCAGGTAGTCCATGAATTTGTCGTAAAAGTTAGTATCCATCAACTCGAAAGACAGTTTAATATTATTCAGGTTTTCAAAATTATGCAATTGATTAAAAGTTGTTTTGTAGGCTTTAATAACACTCGGTTTCTTCTGTGTTTTACAGGTTTCTATAAAGAGATTAAATTGTTCAAAGAAGGAAGAAGTTTTAAACTTATTCTTTTTGAAATTTCTTTCAAATTGTTCTTTTAAATATTCAGTACTTATTTCAATATTTAAAGATTTTGCATCTCTGATTATTGATTCAGTATCAGCTCGCATAGATTGAAGGAGTCTATTCAAACTGTCACTACCTGAATAAGCTTTCCTTACTTCCTGCTTATTGGGATTCCAATTTTTGGGAAGAATTTTTTCTCCAGTATATATTTTTATTCTTTTAGAATCTACAATGGTTCTCATAAAAATCATTGTTTCACTTACTGAATTAGGCTTATCAAGATAGAAATTAATTGTTGCCATAGAAATTATAAATAAAAAAGTGTCCGTAAAAAAACAATATTTATTTTCTACGGACACTATTACGGACATTTTATTGCATACAAAATATTATTTTCACTTACATTTCTTTACGTATATATTAAGAATGATAGGTGTAAACGATAGATAGTACGTCTATTTATGCAAAGTTTTGTAAATTATTGTCAAGTTTTCAGTACACCCGGAGGGACTCGAACCCCCAGCCCTCTGATCCGAAGTCAGATGCTCTGTCCAATTGAGCTACGGGTGCTGTTATAGCATTAGGCAAAAATTTTTATTTTAATTAATTTTGTCTGTAATTGAAATTATTAAATTCTCTTTTCTTTGACTCAATTTAAGAAAATAAATTCCAACCGGCAAATTAGGTAAATACATTTGTAGAAAATTTTCAATACCGGGGATTTCTTTTCTGTATATTTCGTTTCCTATTATATCGTAAAGAGTGACAATCTCAGTTTTTATACTCGTATTTTCACTTAATTGTAATACAAAAGAACCGGAATTAGGATTAGGATAAACTTTAGATTTTTCACAAAGTTCTATAGGTTTAACGCTACTATTTTTAATTGGAATTTTAATAATTGAAAATGAAATAGGGGGTAAAGTAATAAATCCATTTATCAAATCAAAATTTCTTTTATGTCTTAAAATATTATTAGGATTTTCTGCAGAACAAGAATCTAAATATGAATTGGAAGTTATGATTTCACCGGTGCAAATTTCACTTAAAGCAGTGTCATTAATATTTACCTTTATAGAAGCAGAATCTGAATAATGTTTATTTACTATTGCCAAATATATATAACTCGTATCACCGGTAGCTAAATATTCTACCCATGGAACGTTTTCCACAGAATAGTATATTTTATTTAGGCTTTGACTATAAACAGGTGATGATTCTGAAGTTAGAAATTTGTATTTTCCTATATTCTCTTTCATCATTAATAATGCAAGCAAAGAAGGTGTTGCTAAATAAATCCTTTCTCCTGAACTTTTAAAACTTGTTTTTACCATACCTGAATTCCAGGTAATTTCAACTAAATCAAGATTTTTATCATATTTGATTGAATTCATCAGCATATTAGCAAGCCATAATCCCCTTTCAAGTGTATAATGCATTGGATGACAATTGTATTCTAAATCATTATATGATGTCCAGAGTTCAGTCAATCCCAAAGATTGCTTAAAATTTAACGTACCAAGTAAATTATTTAAACTATTTGAAAAATATTCAAATTTGCAAGCTGTACCCATAAGGTATTTATATGTTTCTAAAGACGTATTTCCTACTCTCAAATCGTAACCTGAACATAAGTGCCAACTATAAATATTGCAATTTGAATCTATAGCGTTATAAACTCTATCAAAAAAACCTTTCCCACCCCATAAATCTCCGTCAACCATAAATTTTATTGTTGAGTCTTTCTTTTTCATTGCATGGTACATCGCCAAATAATCTGAAGTCATTTTTGGAGTATTTCCCCATTGTTCGTTTCCCAGTTCCCAATATTTTACATTAAAAGGAATTGTTCTACCGTTTGCGGCTCTTTTATTTCCATAATAGGTATTTGCAGGTAAGTTTAAATATTCAACTGTGTTTGCAGCCTCAATCGGTGTACCGAAAACCAAATTCAGAACTAAATGAGGTTCAATTCCAAGAGTATCACAAAATTGCATAAATTCATCATATCCGAATTCCATCCTTTGCGGAATTCCATCGTAAATATTCGGTGATTCTCTTTTGTCAATATCTCCAATTGCATAATCTAAATGGTGAGCTCGTGTATCAGAGAAACATCCACCCGGGTATCTGGCAATTCCCGGTTTCCATTTTTCTAACATATCATAAAATGCTCTTCTAATTTGAAATTTATTTTCTTTTGATATTAAGGATGTCTCGTCAATATCAATATCACAATTTCCTTCGGCACTTATTACTAAATAACAGGAATATAGTTTGGGAATTGGTTCAATAATTATTTCATATTTTTTCCAAACCGAATCAAATTTTGGAAATATAAATTCTTTTATTGTGGTATCTTCATTGAAATCTATTAATTTTAATTTTAGTTTATAAACTCCTCTTTTTGAATTTTCTCTAGCATATAGATAAAAACAATACGACGCTCCTGTATCTAACCAAACACGCTGTTTGATTCCAAATTCTCCTTCATTCTGGTTTTCGAGGTTTACATAAAATTTTCCATTTGGATTGTATCCACCCAGCAAAACTTTTATTTTTTGCTTTGTTTGTAAGTTGTATGGTAACCAATCATCCGGTGCTCCTTTACCTGTACGGTCACCAAAGTCGAAACCTCTGCTGTTCAATTCTTGTGCAAGTAAACCTTGAGAACTTAACATCTGATAATCAACATATTCAAAAAAAATACCGAACTGAAAAGGATTTATTTTGGAGCCATAAGGAATTTTTGTATTTATATTGACTTCCGAGAATATATTTCCGAAGGATACATTTGAAGTTATAATAAATATACTTATCCCTATAATGAACTGTAAATGTTTATTGAATACCTTATTTTGCATTTTATTTTATCTTTTTTTTTTAATTATTGAAAACGAATAATTAAATAATTATTTTATTTTCGCATATTTAATTTTATTGTTACAACTGCCATAAAAACTTTCTTTGCTGTTTCCAATTACTAAAATAAGGAAAAAAAGAATTTCTTTTCACAATCATATTAAATTTTTGAAAAAAGAGTAATGGATTGATTAATATTAAATCGTATTTGCTATGTAACTTTTGAGCAAAACGGGTGTTATTGTTGTAATTGAATAATCCCCTTATTTAGGCTGAGGACTGCATGCGAAAAAATTACCTTTTCCCCAGGGTGTTGAGTTATGCTCTGATGTTACTTATTCTTATCTTAGTATCCTGTAAAGAAAGTCCGGATAATCCCAGCGACACTACAAATTCAGTATCAGGTACTCTTGTTGATGAACAAGGAAACGCGATACCAGAAGCGGTAATTGAAATCAATAATAATACTTCGATTTTGACTGTGATTTCCAAAGATACAACAGATGAAAACGGACAGTTTCATGTAACTCAGCTACCGGACGATTTGACCGGTTTGAATATTTCCGTTATTCATCCCGATTTTAAACATTTCACAGATAAGCTCTCTAACTTTAAAACAAAAACTACTTCACCTGTTATGCTAAGCCATTACGACAGTTGTGGGGGAGAGATTAATATTTTTACTTTCAAATCAGCAGACAGCACTACTCTAAGCGGTGTAGAAATCCGCTTATTCAGAAACGGTCAGTTGATTAGAAAAGCATCAACAGTTGAAGGGAAACTCACATTCGGATATATTTGCCCGGGAACCTATATCGTAAGATTATTTAAGCCCTACTACGGACTTATTTATGATTCTGTACATATCGAAAGTACAGATACCATCTTGCGAAGTTATTATATGCGTTTCACACAGAACGATTCCTGCTGTCACGGCAAACTGTGCGTTACACCTTTAGATTCAGCCACAGGACTACCCTTAGCAGGAACAACGGTTGATTTATATTTGAACAATACTTTACTCAATTCTTACAAATATGAAAACACTCCTGTTTGTTTTACAAGCATTTGTCCGGGAAATTATTATGTCCATCTCAGCCTTGACGGATACAACGGTTACGGCTTTGGTGTAACAATGAAATGCAATGATACTATTTCTATCCGAAGGTCTTTACTGAAAACACCTCCTCAGGATACCTGCTGTAAGGGTGTTTACAGAATTTCTTTAATTGATAAAATGACAGGTAAAGCAACAACACGACCATCTACATTGAAGCTTTTATTAAATGGAACAGCTGTTCAAACCGCCACTGCTACCAACGGATTGGTTTATTTTACAAAATTGTGCCCGGGTGATTATCAGATTGATTTAACATCTGATTACTATCTTCCGCTGAACTGGAGCTATACTTCAGTTTGCAATAAAGTAGATACAGTAACAAAATATTTAGACCCTAAACCAAACGCTGATTCCTGCTGTCACGGAAAAATTGAAGTTAGTATAGTTGACAGTGCCAACGGCAATCCTATAGACAGCGTAAGAGTTCAGTTATCTAAAAACGGAACTAGTTTGGGCGGTTACAATACAGTTAACGGGAAAGTCCTTTTTACCGGTCTCTGCCCGGGAGAATATTCTCTGTATTATTCTTCCAAAACGGGCTGGAACCGTCCCAATCTTTATACATGGAATGTAACAATGGGTTGTAACGATACTGCCGGATTTACACGTACTTTGTACCGCACACCACAGGATACCTGTTGCCACGGCGTAATTGTTGTCAATGTAAAACATACAAACAACGGAACTCCGATTGACAGCGTTAATGTAATTCTTCAGCAAAACGGACAAAATCTGAAAACCATTCTAACAGTTAACGGCGTTGCCACATTCACGGGTGTCTGCCCGGGTACGTATTCATTCTATTATTATAAAACTAATATGTGGCGCTCGGATAGTCCTTCGTGGAATGTAACTATGGGTTGCAACGACAATAAAGATTTTACCAAAAATATGATTCCTCTGAGCGATTGTTGCAATGGTATAATTAACGGTACAGTTAGCGATTCGACTGACAATACTGCTATCGGCAATGTAAAAGTTAGTTTATATGCGGGGAGTACACTAAAAGCTACTGTCTATACCGACGCAAACGGCGCATTCCGGATTACTGAAGTTTGTCCGGGTACATATACACTGAACTTTTTCTTAGACGGATATTTCAGCAGATATGTAACTAATTTAATTATGGGATGCAACGATACGGGCAATAATTTCAGTATTAAAATGCTGAAAAGATAGTTCTTTCTTAATTATGAATTATGAATTATGAATTGAAGAATTGAATTTTGAATATACAAAAGACTATCGGTTTTACAGAGCCGCTAGTCTTTTTTTTGTTTTTATTTGAATCACTTTTTACTGCTATTCCGGTATGTCAGGAATCTTCTTTTTTGTTCTTAAACTTTGCGAAACTCAATCTTGACTCAGAGTTTAGGTTTTATGAAGAGTTTAATCGCAAAGTTCGCAAAGTAAGACGCAGAGTTACGTAGAGAGGAAAAAAAATTCAGAATTCAGAATTCAGAATTCAGAATTAATTTCATTCGAAGCACTTGTTAAAAAAGGCTTTATTTGAAAGAAGTTTAGTCCCGCCCCAAAACTTTTACAGCAGGGATTTCATTGATATACTGGTGGAAATATAGGAACTGCAAAGCCTGCTCCAGAGCATGCTCGGTGTCTTCGTTCCAGAGCATTTTGATTCTGCCCTGTCTGTGCTCTTCTGCACGCAGACTGCTGTCGGATTCGAATACATCTTCGTACAATGGGATGTCGCCTGCTATTTCGCTGATTGTCTCGACAATGTTATGCGGAAGCTCCTCGGATTTGCTCACCCACATACCTATCGGAAGCTCAAGTTCAAATGCATCGAACCATTCTTCCGTTACGTCGAGCGGAGCAGGCATATCTGTGATTTTTCCAAGGGTAATTGCCGAATCATACATTGCGAGCAGTTTTGCGGGAGAGCCGCTCTGCTCTTTCAGTTCGGGTTCAAGCGAGTATTTCTCGGCTAAGAGCAGAAGTCCGATAATAGCAATAAAATCATCTTTCGAGTTGGTTGCAAGAGTTTCTAAAGTCTTCAAGCCGGAGTTGAAGTACAGACCTGCAATTTCGGTATAGGCTTCCGCACTGAGGCATGGACCCGGTATAATTCTGAAATCAGCCGCGGGGATACCGCTTCCGTAGCCCAAAGGGGAGAGGAAAGCGGCGGACACGATATTGGTTTTCACCAATTTTGTGCATTTGCTTTCGGTATCGCGGATAATCTGCACAGAGCCGTCGGCAATCAGATGTTCGCTGTTTGCTACAAAGCGGTCGTACATTGGGTTTTGGGGTACAGCAAGTTTAATCATTTTATCTTTTCAGAATTAATTGCAATAAAAAAGGAAAAGATACGGATTTTCACAGGATTTATTTTTAAATATTTTTTTTATAAGAAATAGTTGAGTTTTTGTAAATTTGTTATTAATATTTCGGAGGTTCAAATGATTAGCAAAGATATTGCACAATAAGGGACAAAAAGCAGGTTAATTATTCAACCCAAAAAATACAAACACTGATTAAAATATATTCTGTATCAATAATAATTTTCAATATAAATAGGTGAAACTGATGAAAACGTCAATTCTTTGTCTTGTAATTTGTATCATAGGATGTTTTAATTTGTTCGGACAGGCTGATGACAGTAAGTATCTTGAACTGACTGAGCCTCAGCTTAGAGACATCGGTTTTGTAATTAATGAAAAAGGAATATTTTTCAAGTCTGAAATACCATCGGAAGATGCGAAAAAATATTTAACAAGTGTGCGGGGATATTTGAACACACCTGATGACCGGGGGACAATACATATCTTTGGGACTGAGTATGAAGGTAACGAAAAACATTTGAAAGATAAGGAAAAACCGGTTTATTTTGATAGTCTGAATCCGGTAAAATGTGATTATTATTTCGTAAAAATTATTGAAATCGGCGGGGATATGATTTGTGATGTAGATCCTCATAAAGCAGTAACAATACCAATTGTAGTAAGACAGACAAAGTATGATTTCCAAATAAAAAAGGATGTTATTTTTTATATGATAGCATCCGAAGGTTTAAGAAAAAAATTAAGTTTTGTTGACAATTTGAATCAATATATTGTTACTCTGAAAGGTGAATGATAGAGTGATTCCCGTTGCCGGTGAAGGCAACGGGAAGACGTAATGGCATTAATTATTTTTCTTTTGATTGATCATATTTTTCAACTATCTGAAACAATGTATCAGAAAATTTAAATATGTCATCAAGAGTTTGAATCTCATTTTTAACTTCTTTTTTATTATCGTCTAATATCACAAATAATTTTCTACTTCCGTTTAAATACAATCTGCAAATTGTTTTTCTATTGTTATCGTCTAAGAGTATAGCAAAGTAGGATTGAGCGTCACGATAAGAAATTCGTTTCATATCAATTTTCTGTCTTAAAATTGTTTTGACAATCATAAAACCTTCTAACTCATCATTTGTTGTTTCCACTTTGGTTTCAGTTTCTTTAGTCTCTAATGCCGCCTGAATGTTTTCCTGTTGCTTTGCCACTTCATCTTCTTTGTTTAATGCAGTTTTTAATCTATCAGTTACTAAGTCAGTA
>JBAYGQ010000051.1:0-9174 GCA_041666585.1 Bacteroidota bacterium | reverse complement strand
CTAGCGATTTCCAAAGCATGTTCATCGTTTTGAGCATAATGGTCTGAAACCCCAGAAATCTTGCAATGCACATCTGCACCTCCAAGGTCTTCATCAGTTACAACTTCTCCTGTTGCCGCTTTAACAAGGGGCGGACCGCCGATAAAAATCGTAGCTTGACTTCGTACCATTACTGTTTCGTCGCTCATAGCGGGAACATATGCTCCGCCTGCAGTGCAGGAACCCATCACAACTGCAATCTGAGGGATACGTTGTGCGGACATCCGAGCCTGATTGTAAAAAATCTTTCCGAAATGGTCTTTGTCCGGAAAAGTTTCTGATTGAAAAGGCAGAAAAACACCGCCGGAATCAACAAGGTAAACACAGGGCAATTGATTTTGAAGAGCGATTTCCTGAGCTCTGACATGCTTTTTTGCAGTCATCGGAAAATATGTACCGCCTTTGACTGTCGCATCGTTGGCAACAATCATACACTCTCTGCCTTTAATAACACCTATGCCGGTAATAACTCCTGCCGAAGGAGCCATGCCCTCGTACAAATCGTAAGCTGCAAATGCGGAAAGCTCAAGAAAAGGAGTGTCTGCGTCGCATAATGTTTTTATTCTGTCCCTTACTAACAGTTTATTCCTGGAAATATGAGTCTGTCTTGACTTCTCCGGACCTCCCAGTTTGACAACAGCGAGTCTTTCCTTCAACTGTTTAACGAGTTCCAGATTGTAATCCCTGTTTAATACAAATTCAGGATTTTTTAGCGATACCTTAGATTTAATGCGGTTCATTTTTAAATTAACAATTAAGAATTAACAAATAACAATTATAAGATTCTCAAAAAATTATTCACTTTTAGTTTTTCACTTTACAAACTTTATGAACTTTATGAACTTTAAAAACTTAATAAACTTTCAACTACCTTACATGCCTCTGCGATATTTGCCGCCGATTTCGTAAAGAACATTCGTTATTTGCCCCATTGAAGCAAATTCGACAGTATTCAGTAATTCCTCAAATATGTTCCCGTTAGTTAACGCCACGTGCCTCAGTTTGTCTAATGCACCTTCAACTTCCTTTTTGTTCTTCTCCCTGAATTGCCCTAACTGCGAAAGTCTTTCAACCTTCTCTTCTTCACTAGCGCGGGTAATAGTCATGTGCTCATAAGGATTATCGGCGTCCGGACGGATAAACTTATTGACTCCGATAATGGGATATTCTCCCGATTGCTTCAGCATCTCGTAGTACATAGATTCTTCCTGAATCTTCGAACGCTGATACTGAGTTTCCATTGCACCCAGAACACCTCCGCGACGGGAAATACGGTTAAACTCAGCCAACACTGCTTCTTCGACAAGGTCTGTCAGTTCTTCGATTATAAACGAGCCCTGATTCGGATTTTCATTCTTCAACATACCGAATTCATTCGACAAAATCATTTGTATTGCCATCGAGCGCCGTACCGATTCTTCTGTTGGAGTTGTAACGGCTTCGTCATAAGAATTTGTATGCAGGGAATTGCAGTTGTCGTAAAAAGCGAGTAAGCCCTGTAATGTAGTTCTAATATCATTAAAATCAATTTCCTGCGCATGAAGCGAGCGACCGGAGGTTTGGATATGATATTTCAATTTCTGACTTTTTTCGTTTGCTCCGTATTTGTTTTTCATCGCAATAGCCCAAATTCTGCGTGCTACGCGACCGATTACCGAATACTCCGGGTCCATTCCGTTTGAGAAAAAGAAAGACAAATTCGGTGCGAAATCATCCACAGATATTCCGCGGTTCAGGAAATATTCAACATAAGTGAATCCATTTGCAAGCGTAAAAGCAAGCTGAGTTATCGGATTAGCCCCCGCTTCTGCAATGTGATAACCGCTGATGCTGAGAGAATAATAGTTTGATATATTTTTCTTCGAAAGATACTCCTGCAAATCGCCGATTAACTTCATAGCAAAATCAATTGAAAATATGCAGGTATTCTGCCCCTGGTCTTCCTTTAGCATATCAGCCTGTACTGTGCCTCTCAGCTTCCTGAAAATTTCAATTTTAAAACTCTCTTTGTCTTCTTCAGAAAACTTTCTTCCTGCTGATACCGCTTTTTCTAGTTCTCTTTTATAAGCAACCATAAAATAAAAAGCTACCATTATCGGTGCAGGAGCATTAATTGTCATTGAAACAGATGTAAGCGGGTCAAGCTGGTCAAAACCTTCAAGCAAAGAATCCATATCTTCTATTGTACAAATCGACACACCGCTTTCACCGATTTTACCGTAAATATCTGGCTGTTCATCGGGGTCTTCTCCGTATAAGGTAATACCGTCAAACGCAACAGACAATCGCTTTGCTTGGTCTGCCTGACATAGAAAATGGAATCTTCTGTTAGTACGTGAAGGACCACCCTCTCCCGCAAATTGTCGTTTGGGGTCTTCGGTTGTGCGTTTGAAAGGAAATACTCCGGCAGTATAAGGAAACATACCGGGAAGGTTTTCCTTGAAATAAAATTTTACTAATTCATACCATGAATAAAATGCAGGCATAGCAATTTTCGGAATCTTAGAGCCGGCAAGGCTTTTATTATACATAGGCATCGAAAATTCCCTGCCTTGTATTGAATACTTCATTTCATCCTGCTGATAGCAGGTTCTTGTTTCCTCCCAGTTTGAAAGAAATATTTTAACATCTTCTGCAATCTTTTCCCAGTTTTGTGCAAACTTTTCTTTCAATACTTTCATTGCAGTTGAGTCTTCAATTTGCTTTATACTGTCTTTAATAGCCTGTGTATCACCTGCTAATGTAGCCTGCTCTTTCAGCTTTGTATGATAATCATGAACAACATCTGAAATTTCTGCCAAATAATTAATGCGCCGATTGTCAATCAGACCGAAATCTCTGAACAATTCTGTAGGAAGAATGTCAACAAAATTAGTCTGAACTTGATAATCACCGTTTCTCTTCTCTTTCAACAGTTTCAGAAAATCTTTGAAAAGACGGTTTACACCATGATTATTAAATTGATTACTGCTGGTCGGATAAACAGGAAGTTCAATTTCGTCAAGCAATAAATTGTGAGGTATTTTTAATTGACGGTTTCTGATAAAACTAATTTTAACCTCACGTAATGCATCTTCTGAACCTATTTTTTCGAATTTATTGATAGAGACAAAATCTGCTATTTCCAGCATATCTATTTTATCTAATTGCGATGGGGCACCGAATTCTGCAGTCATCACATACATAGAATAATCGCTTACTTTGCTTACACCGCTGTCGCCCTGTCCTATTCCGCTCGTTTCAACAAAAATAATATCGAAACCGCAGGACTTCAATACGTTTATTGAATCCTGAATTGCGGTACTTAGTTCATTCATGCTTTCGCGTGTTGCAAAACTTCGGAAATAAACACGGTTGTTATAAATCTGATTATATCTGATTCTGTCTCCGAGTAAAGCGCCGCCACTCTTGCTCTTGGACGGGTCAACCGCCAGAATTCCGATATTGATGTTCCCGGTAAACGAAATAAATCTTCCGATTATTTCATCAATTAAAGAACTCTTCCCGCTTCCGCCTGTTCCGGTAACACCGATAACTAATGATTTATTTTTATCATACTTTTTGTAGAGTTCCCGAAGCTGAATCAATTCTTTTGATTCGCCCGTTTTCTCCTCAAAAAATGAAATCTGTTTTGAAATTCGGAAGTGTTCGGAAACTTCATTTTTACTGATTAAGTCTTCATTTATTGAAAATGTTTTTTCTTTGCTTTTTTTACTCTCAAATACAATTTTAAGTACATCATCTGCAATACCGTCTATACCGATTTTTTGACCGTCTATTGCATGGTATAGCTTTTTAACTCCGTATTTCTGCAAAGCTTCAATTTCGGAAGGTAAAATTACTCCGCCCCCGCCGCCGAAAACTAACTTATCTTCTGCACCCAAACGTTTCAGTTCATCAACCAAATATCTGAAATATTCATTATGACCCCCCTGATAAGAACTAATTAAAAGAGCATCAACATCCTCCTGAATCGCAACAGTAATCACCTCACGCACTGAGCGGTTATGCCCCAAATGAATAACTTCGGCACCCCGTTTCTGGAACAGTCTCCTGAATAAATTAACGGATACATCGTGCCCGTCATATAGTGCAGTTGAGGTAAGTACGCGTATTTTCCCCATCATTTCTCCAATAATAAAATTCTACTTAAACAAGCTTCTTGCGATAACAAGTCTCTGAATCTCGCTTGTACCTTCATAAATTTCTGTAATCTTAGCATCTCTGTAATACCGTTCAACATTAAAGTCCTCAGTATAGCCGTAGCCGCCGTGAATTTGCACGGCTTTGTTGGCGCAGAACATAGCTACTTCCGATGCTTTAAGTTTAGCAATAGCGGATTCAGTTGAATAAGTCATTCCTCTGTCTTTCATAATAGAAGCACGCCAATTCAATAACCAAGCAGCTTCATATTCCATTTTCATATCAGCAAGCATCCATTGGATAGCCTGAAAATTGCTTATAGGCTGGTCGAACTGAAAACGTTCCTGAGCATACTTAACCGAATCTTCCAACGAAGCACGGGCGATTCCCAAAGCCTGAGAAGCAATCCCCAATCTGCCTCCGTCGAGTGTAGTCATTGCGACTTTGAATCCTTTGTTCAAATCTCCCAATAAATTTTCTTTGGGAACTTCGCAATCTTCTAAAATTATTTCGGCAGTAGAAGAGCCGTGAATGCCGAGTTTCTTTTCTACTTTTCCTATCTTATACCCCGGAGTATCCCGGTTAACTATAAACGCTGAAACACCTCTCGTCTTCTGACCGGGTTCAGTCGATGCAATTAAAATAAATACCTCTGCCTCTTTGCCGTTTGTAGCAAAAAGTTTAGAGCCGTTTAAAATCCATTTATCGCCTACCAATTTTGCTGTGGTTTTAGTGGCTCCGGCATCGGAACCTGCACCTGCTTCGGTTAGAGAGAAACTGCCGATTTTCTTACCGGACAGTAAATCCGGTAAAAATCTTTGCTTTTGCTCATCTGTTCCAAAGCGGTAAATCGGGTCGCATACTAAAGAAGAATGAGCGGATACAATTACTCCGGTTGAGGCACACCAACGTGATATTTCTTCAACCGCAAGAAAATATGAAACGTAATCCATACCGGCACCACCGTATTCAACAGGATAAGCAATGCCCATCAAACCGAGTTCTCCGGCTTCTTTAATTATTTCTGCTGGGTAACGATGATTATGGTCAATATCTGCAGAGACAGGAGCGATCCGTTCCTGTGCGAATTTTGAAACCATATCCTTCAGCATTATTTGTTCTTCTGTTAATAAGTAATCCATTTTATCCTCCGGTTCAAAAATTTATGTATAAATATTTTTTTTTATTTTTAATTAAACTCAATTCTCTCAAACCGACTTGTTCGGATTCCTTCTTTTGCTTAGTATTCCTAAACTTGTTTCAGGTTCTTGTCTTCATTCAGGAAGATGCTGAACCAAACTCATTATGACTAATTTAGTCATAGTCGGATTAGTCGAATTTAATTATTTACTAAACAAAACAAACTAAATTAACAATTATTTCAATACTCTCGAATAAGGACAGAAAAACAAAACAAAAAATTGTTTTCTGTAAGCTTTAGTTTTAATTATTTAATGAAATTCAGAAAAATAAAATCTGACTGTTTCTTTAAAATAATTCAAGTAAAGTACCTGTGTATCTTGTTTTATTTGGAATCAATATTTTTATTATTGTCCTCATTGTTTTTCTCTGCCGAAACCTCGTGTCCGTGTTCAACGTGCAAGTGCCAACCGTTAATCATAGATTTGAAATTAGTCAGTATTTTATCTCCGGTAGTAGCAAGGTAAATATGACCTACCATAAACATTGACAAGAAAAATCCTACAATTATATGTAAAATAGCCATAGGCCAAACGCCTCCCATCCCGAGTATTTCGTCGGGTGAGGTCTGTGGGAAAAGCATGAACCATCCGGATATTATTATCAGGGGCATTAAAAAAAACATTATACCAAAATATGTTGCCTGCTGAAGAGGGTTAAATTTCAACTCTTCATTTGTTTCGAACGGATGCGGTTCCTTATTAAATATACCTGATGTATAGTACTTTCCCTGAATTATCATTCTGTCGATAAAACCGTTTAGTTTAGGGATATAATGTTTGTAATTACCGGTTTTAATATTTCTGATAACATAATAAATAAAAATAAACGATAAGAGTATTCCGGCTATGTTATGAGCAACCATTGATATTTGGAAAGGCATAAACAGCGAATTCTGGTTCGAATAGTGCATACTGACACCGGATATTATCAGAATCAAAAACAAGAAAGCATTGGACCAATGCCAGACTCTAAGCCACAAAGGATATAAATATAATTTTTCCATTTTGTATTATTATGTTGCAAAAAAAACTTCAAAAATTTATACTAAATTATTCTTTTTCGAATTTTTTAATTTTCTGCCTCCGTTCCATCTTAGAAAAGCATGACCTCCGATACCGAGAAAAGTAAATCCGAAAATCACTACACTGAATGTATCTAAAAACACATTTCTGGTTGTACCCACTACATACGCATCACTTAATAAGGTACCGTTGATAAAACCGTATTTTTCTCTTGACCTCTGTTTCTCGTGCTTATACAGTTTTGTCAGCAAAATTGAATTTTGAGTGTGGCACTCCTCGCATTTTTTAATTGTCTTTTCAGGCGGCAAAATATTGTGCGATAAGTTGGGCGGTTCATACGATGAATGACAATCTACACACCTGACTGTTTCCCAATGTGTCGCCTTACTTGGAATCCAATCGTGTGCTTTGGTAACTGTACTCAAATTGTGTTGACTCATCATTTGCACATCTGCATGGCAACCTACACAATAAACCATTTTATTTCTGACAACAGTTGAATGTTTAATTTGTGTTTCCTCATAAACTCTCTGAGGTACATTAGGAATCGGACTAATACCATGCTCCCCGTGACAATATGTGCATGCAGGTGCATCTCTGTCCCCCCTTTTTAAAGCTAATCCGTGAGTACTCGTCGTATATTCACGGGCAATGTAGAAATGACATTTGCCGCAAAGTTCGGGTACTTTAAAATGATTGACTCTGGATAAAGGTGCTTCGGCTTTCTGCAGATTATGACTTCCGTGGCAGTCAATACATGCCGCCGCTTCCTGTCTGCCTTTTAACAATGCTGAACCGTGTACACTCTTTTCATAATTAATAAGAGACTTCGAATATTTTGTCTGATTAGGATTGTTCAAATGGCAACTGAGGCACAAACGCTCCTGATTTATTTTCAACTGCACCGGATCAAGTAAACTTCCCTTTGTAATCGGTAGTTTATGGCAGAATATACATGTAGGCACATTGGGATTATTATTAGAGTATTCAAAGAAATGTTCCGACTGCAAATGCTCTTCTTTTTGACTTTTATGACAACTACCGCAGGCATCAATAATCTTGGAAAAATAAAATTTAGATTCGGATTTTTTCGGCGAAATTATATTATGCTTTCCGTGACAGCCTTTGCAATTCACATTTGCCGCCCCGTCCATTCCTGTTGCTCTCGGCATTGCGGGGTGGAATGTGTGTTTATCGGATACGTCACCGTGGCATTTTTTGCAGTTAACGGGAGTAATGTTCTCTTTATGCGGTACATTTTCAGGGTCAAATCCCACATGACAATCTGTACATTTCTTTTTTGCATGAGGTGATTTTGCCAGTACAAATTTTTTCACAAACAATGAATACTGTTTCCCGTTTTTTTCCATTGCTATTTCAGGGTCGGAATGGCATCCGAGACAGGTCTCGTTTATATCCTGAGCAATACCGTTTGTACATAACAAAAGAACAAATCCAAAAACACATGAAATAATTTTAATAGTAATGTTAAGAAATTTTACGTTTTTCATATAGATAAATGATATTTTATATTGATTAACGAATCTAACTAACAAATATAAAAAAACTTTCCGAAAGGAAAAAAGATTCTATAAATGAGTGGGTTTCACCTGCATCTTTAGATAGTACCATTTGTTATTTTTTTAACATGTATCCGAAAATAAAAAAAAGGAGTATATTTTCTCTACTCCTTTTCTGCTGTTTTTTCTAAATCCCGAAGCAAATCGGGAAAAGAATTAATCTTACTTTTCTTTATTTCGTTTTCACTTCTTCGACTGTTTCTTCTTCGAAATCATCATCTGATTCATCATGATTATCTTCTTCGTGATGGTGATGATGCCCGTGGTCATGGTCATGTCCTTCATGGTCGTGGTCATGTGCATGTCCATCTTCATCGTGATGATGCCCTTGGTCATGGTCGTCTCCTTCGTGGTCGTGGTCATGTGCATGGAGCCGGTCAAACTCTTCGAAGCTAACTTCGTTTGTTGTTGTGAAATCAAGTATAAAATCCATTACTTTTTTATGTAGAATGTTTACAGTAAGGTTTTTATTTTTCATCATAGCGGCTTTTACAGTTTCTACATCTGTTTTTGAACGCTCCGCTTCACGCTCTGCTAAACCGCTGATATCGTAATCTTCAACTGCAATTCCTTCGGTTTCAATAATTTTATTGCGTATAATTTCCCACTTAACAATTTTTTCAGCCAACGGTACCAAGCCTTTTGCAACCTCGTTGAAATCAAGATTCTTGGCATTCTCTCCGTAACGCTTCTGCATATCCTTGTACATAGATTCAATCACATCGTAAACTACAGTCTGCGGAATATCAAATTCATGCATTTCAACTAATTTCTCTACAATCTGGTCTTCCATAGCTGTACGTGCTTTGGAGTTCCATTCTTCCTGCATACTGAAACCGATTTCCTCACGCAAATCATCTGTAGTATTAAATCTGCCTTGGCTGTATTTTTCTACAAATTGGTTATTGAACTCGGCGGGTGTAATTGATTGAACTGTTGTTATCTCAACTTTGTATAATTTTTTTGGTGCATAAGAATCATACATATTCGGAGCAAAATTGAATTCATCTCCTACTTTTTTGTTTAAAAGTAATTCTTTTAACTGGGGAAGCACTGATTTATCCGCAAGAAAAACATGTGTGTTCTGCTCTTCCGCACCGATAATAAAGAAACCTGTTTCCTCATCAATTTCCTTCAGTTTTAAACCCGCAATATGCATTTCATCTGTGATTTCTTCCGCTATTTTT
>JBAYGQ010000050.1:0-9203 GCA_041666585.1 Bacteroidota bacterium | reverse complement strand
TGCTTAAAGGTTGAATTTCTCACTGCATTCCGAATGACGGTTTTATTATAATTTTTCTAATGAGACGAAGAGGTGTTTTGAGCTTGATTCTTTGACAGATTCGAGAATTAGTTTGATGAATTTTTCTTCTCCGAAAAAAGAAATCAAGTTTAATGGCGAGAACATTCTTTCCTGCATTGTGCCTTCGGGGTAGAAGAAGTTTGACGCTTGGCGATACTTCCCGAAATATTCTGTGTGCTGTTTTTTGTGAACAGAAAGGGCTTTTTTAGATAGAGTTTGTAATTGCTCGGTTATCTTGTGCTCAGTGGCTTTGCTTGAGTTTATCAGAGTCTTATCAATTTGAGTGATGTGCTTATTCAATTCCTCAAATTGTTCTTCAATGGTTCCGATAAAATCAGATACGATTAAATCCAAATCAATATTTTTAAGTTGAAGCAATAATACGCTTTCAATTGATTCAAATTTTCTGAAGAAGAAATCGGGCTTCAGCTCTTGTTTGGAAAAGAACCTATCGAATCTGGGAGTAATGATTGTAAACGAATGTCTAGGCAAAATTGCAGGCATCTTCAAACCAAAATAATCGTATAATTCTTTGGTTTGGGCAATGTATCCTATTTCGCTTGGACCTGCTATATAAGCGGCAGTCGGCAGAACAAAATCCTGAAATACATTTCGCAAAATAACATTCGGAGAGAACCTCTCGGGATGATTTTGAATAATCAAATTAAAATCATTTGCAGAAAAATTTTCGTCTAATATTTCGAAATGAGAGTCTGAATCTGATGTCCGGAAGATTTTATATCTATTCTTATCCTTGTGATAAAAAAGATTGATGTTTGCAACTTTTGCCTGAATGTGGAAACCGGTTTGTTCTAATGCTTGATTTGCCGAGTTTACCGATTCTTCGCTTTTTCCGGCTTGCTGAAATTCTTTATTAATAAGAGGTGCAAAGGCACCTGCTTTACGTACATCTTCTGCAGAGATGAATAGCAGACCAAATTCACCAAGCCATGAGTTTAGCAGTTCAACAAAAGCATCAGTCCAGCGTTTGCCGGGCTGATAAATAATACGAAGTTTTTCACTTAATTCTGATTTATGTTCGGACTCAGGTAAAAGATGAATAATTGATTCAATGATTTGAGTGATTTCATTATTAAACATTTTCTCAGAGACGCAGGTTCTGTCGGATTTTGTAGTGTCGTTAGAACAGAAAATGTGATGAATATTATAGTCTTTATCGTATAAAACTAATTTTGAAGCTTCCAGATTATCGTGGTCATTATCTTCAACCCAAAAAACAGGAACAAAAGTTAAGTCGTCAGATTTGTATTTTTCGTTGAGTTCTCGGACTTGTTCAATTGCAGAAACAGCTTTATATAAGGTATAGAGCGGACCGCCGAGAAAGCCTACCTGCTGACCGGTAACAATCGCTAACGAATTTGATTTATTCAAAGCAGTTCGATTCGAGATTTGAAGCGGGGATAGGGTAACCTTACTCATTGTCTTTGAGATAATTGGAATAAGTTGATCGCGTAAGGTAAAACCTTCGGCTTTATGCTTTAGTTCATTTGCTGAATCTAATAGTGTAAGGTTAGCAGGAAATCTTTGCATAAAAAAAGGATTATTATTTATGAACTCAATAAATAATTTTGAAAAGCCCGGAAGCAAAGAATAGTCAATATTTTTTATCATAAAACAAGCATCTGTTATTATCAATTTTCTACAAAAATACATTCTTTTGTCTGAAACAAAAAAAGGCGGACAATTGAGGATCCGCCTTTAAATAAAAATTGAAATAATAAAATTATTTTACAACATTTAATACTTTAGATGCTGAATGAGAACCTGCCTGCATTGTATAAATATAAGCACCCTGCGGGAGATTGTTTACATCTAAAGTAGTAGTATAGGTGCCAGAAGATAATACATCATCAACTAATACACTTACCAACTGGCCCAAAGCGTTATAAACATTAATATTAACCTGACAAGAATTCTGAACTGTGAACTGAATCTTAGCAGATTCTGAAACAGGATTCGGATAATTTTGTTCAAGTGTAAAGTTTGAAGCATCATTCGAAACTTCTTCTACATTTACAGGTCCGTCGTAAGTTCCACGAACCATCATTGTGAAATTCTGTCTAACATAAGTTTCAGCCGCCATTGCAGGGAAATCGCTAGGAACGTTTGGACGCCAAGGTGCAAGTGTGTTGAATAAAGTAGAAACAGTATCAGTATTATTTGGATAGTGGCAAATTACTGAACCAAAAGTAAGATTAGCATTTGGCATTTTCCACTCCCAAGCTCCTATTATTCCAAGAGTGTCAGTTAGATTATTTGGATCTTCTTTCATAATCAAAAAACCAAATGCCTGATCGGAAGGAACAGTTGCCATTTTCTTATAATTTTGAAATGAAAGGATTGTAGAACGAATTGAAAATGAATTTGTTCCCGGAACTGGAGTAATATGAGCATTTATACTGTCAGGTGTTAAAGTCATAACATCATCTAATGTATTCAATAACTGCTCTAAAGAAAGATCAAAACCTTGGAATTGTGTAGTACCTGCATTTGAACCTGCAACACTTACAATTGCAAACTGAAAACTTTGTCTGATTGGACTATCAGGGTAGCTATAAATTGACAAAACGACAGTATCTATAGCAAAAGTACCGTGACCGGATAATTCTTTGAAATAGAACCCGAGGTTAGGACAAAATTGTGCAAAACCATTAATTTTAAAAATTTCAACTTGATTTTGGTTAACAACTCTTGAAGGAATCGCTCTGTCCCCAACGTACCAAGGTTGTCCGCTTGATTTAGAAGTAAGAACTCGAGCAGTATCAGGATCATTAGGATTTTGAGGATAAGAATGCATACGAGTTGAATAAATTGCGGTTAATTGGTCTTCCGGTTTTTCGTAGAAAAAGTCGGGTAATTTTGAGTTGCTTACTGTATAATCTTTTTGATATGTTTTAGGAATAAAGTACGTTTGCCCAGCTTGGTTACTTGTTTTTTCCATCATAATGGTTTGCCCTGCAAAAGGGTCATTACAGATTGTAATTTTCCTTTGTTTTGCTTCACTAATGTTAGTGATTAATACGAATGCAACAAGGATGTAAATCATTTTTTTCATAACATTTCTCCATATTAACTTAAAATAATTATTTTAATTTTTATCATTTCTAATGACGTTATAATTCTCTTAAAAGTTACAATTAATAAAAGGATATTTTTAATTATTATAATAAACTTTTAATTAAGAATAACAAAATTACGAAAAAAGAAATAATAAAATAATTTTTTTTGTAAATTTCCGTTCATAGAATAAGTGTTTTTCACATATTATTTCAAACATGGAGGATTCGTGGCTTCAATGGATATAAATACTATAAAACAGGAACTATCTAAGATTACAGATCCTGATTTGGGAATAGCATTAGGCGATTTGAATGCAATTAAGAATATTACAATATCAGAAGATGTAATCTTTGTTGAAATAGAATTAGTTCAACCATTACATTGGGTTACTTCTGCAATAAACGATACTTGTGCAAAAGTTTTATCCGAAACCTATCCCGGTTATAAGAGTGAGCTTGTTCTTACCGAAAGACAGCAGGATTATTATTCCAGAGAAAGTCTCAAAGGAGTAAAAAATATAATAGCGGTTTCATCGGGTAAGGGTGGAGTCGGTAAATCTGCGATTGCCGCAAATATTGCTTCTGCTTTGTCTCTTAGTGGTGCAGCCGTAGGTATTTTGGATGCAGACATTTACGGACCAAGCCAGCCGACAATGTTTGGAATTCCTGATGAAGCTTTCGATGTAGAAGAAAAAGAAGACGGCAAAGTGGTAGCTTATCCAAGAGTAAAACATGGGATAAAAGTCGCATCAATGGGTTTTGCTATGAACAGGGACCAGGCGGCAATAATACGCGGTCCTTTGCTGGCGGGATATTTTACGATGCTTTTCGAGCAACTCGAGTGGGGAAACCTTGATTTTCTGATTATTGACCTGCCTCCGGGTACCGGAGATGTTCAGTTGACTATGACGCAAAAACTTGCTTTGTCAGGTGCAGTAATTGTTACTACACCTCAGGAAGTATCGCTTGCAGATGTAAGACGGGGAATTGCGATGTTCAACAAAGTGGATGTTGATATACTTGGAATAATCGAAAATATGAGTTACTTTACAGCTCCCGAGTTACCTGATAAAAAGTATTATATATTCGGCAAGGGCGGAGGACAAAAAACTGCTCTAGAAAATAATATTCCGTTTCTCGGAGAAGTACCGCTTGATATTAAGATGAGGGAATCGAACGACGGAGGTACGCCTATTGTACTTGCAAATGACGGAGGGAAGCAAGCAGAAATCTTAAGAAATATAAGTGCAAAATTGATTTCAGAATTAAGAAAACGGAATTTTAAAGTATTAGAAAATGATTCTCTAAAAATTGAGCTTTAGTATAATAAAATTAAAAATTTTTAAAAAAGGAAGAAAATATAAATGAGTAGGACAAATTCAGACATTGAAAACAGAATCAATATAGCTTTGACAAAAGTGAGACCGTATTTAAATGAAGATGAAGGTGATGTCGAGTTAGTCCGTTTCGAAGAAGGAACGAATATTTTAGAAGTAAGATTTCTGGGGAATTGCAAGGATTGCCCGCTGTCTATGATGACTTTAAGAGCCGGTATTGAAAGATTCGTTCAAAAAGAAGTCCCTGAAATAAGGCGGGTAGAACTAGTTGAATGAAAATATTTTTTTACATCTGAGAAAAAACTTGTATTTTTGTGTTCCCATTTTGGGCAGGTAGTTCAGTTGGTCTAGAACGCATGCCTTACAAGCATGAGGTCGGGAGTTCGATTCTCTCTCTGCCCACAAAGATTTGAATTCAAATATATGTTCGTTTAAAATTTAGTTGCAGAAGTGGCGGAACTGGCAGACGCGCTGGACTCAAAATCCAGTGGGGTAAACTCCCGTGAGGGTTCGACTCCCTCCTTCTGTACTTCATAAAAGATGAAATCCCTTGTATAATCTAATTAAGCAAGGGTTTTTTATTTTAAGTAGTTGAAACATTTTTTAAAAGAGTAATCTTTGTATTTAAAATTCGTATCTGAACCTTGCTTTTAACTTTAAATTCACACTGCAATTGTAAATAAGTTCTTTCTTTATTAAATTACAAAATGTTATTTTCAGTAAATCATTTTTTATTTCTATTATATTCATTCTAAGGAGACAAACCATGTTATACGCACCCGTTGATTATCTTAATATTGATGAACTTTTTACAGAAGAAGAAAAGCTTGTGGCAAGCACTGTTAGAGACTTTGTTGAAGCAGAGGTTTTGCCTGTTATAGAAAAAAATTATCACGACGGAACTTTTCCGATGCACTTAGTTCCCAAAATGGCGGAACTCGGATTGTTCGGAATTACCGTACCACCCGAGTACGGAGGCTCAGGAGCAAATTATACCTGCTACGGTCTTGCTATGCTCGAATTAGAAAGGGGAGACTCCGGTGTACGCTCTTTTGCTTCAGTGCAGAATTCTTTGGTTATGTATCCCATATATAAATACGCGAATGAAGAAATGAAGAAAAAATGGTTGCCCAGACTCGCAATGGGTGTTGCAATCGGATGCTTCGGTCTTACCGAGCCTGATTTCGGCTCAAATCCCGGAGGAATGCTTACAAATGCTGTTGCTGTCGATGGCGGATTTATTTTGAACGGTGCCAAAATGTGGATTACAAACGGTTCGCTGGCTGATATAGCGGTTGTTTGGGCAAAGTTAAACGGTGAAGTGCACGGATTTTTAGTTGAAAAAGAAAGCAATGGTTTTACTGCAATTGAAATGAAAGGCAAACATTCATTAAGAGCCTCTGTAACCTCCGAATTGATTTTTCAGGATTGTTTTGTTCCTCAGTCTAATATGTTAAATGTAACCGGATTAAAGGGTCCTTTGAGTTGCTTAACCCAGGCGAGGTACGGTATAGCATGGGGAGCAATAGGAGCGGCTCAAGCTGTTTATAGTTCAGCTTTGAATTATGCAAAGTCACGTATTCAGTTCGGCAAGCCTATTGCAGGATTTCAGTTGGTTCAGGATAAATTGGTATGGATGCTGAATGAAATTACAAAAGCTCAGTTGATTGCGTACAGACTCGGCAGGCTGAAAGACGAAGGGAAAGACAAGTTTCAGCAGACTTCGCTGGCAAAACGAAATAACGTTGATATAGCCCTGCAATGTGCCAGACTGTCGAGAGAGATTCACGGTGCTAACGGTATTCTTGACGAATATCCTGTTATGCGCCATTCGGCAAATCTTGAATCAGTCAAAACCTATGAAGGTACGCACGATATACATACTTTGATTTTGGGAGAGGATATTACGGGGTTAGCGGCTTATCTTTAATGCTGAATTCTTAATGCTGAATGCTGAATTAGGGATGAAGAAAATAATTGGGTTTTTAAGTATATGAGTGAAGATGTTAGAGATTTATACTAGTTGGTAAGTAATATCAGGGAGTAAACATGGCAAAGCAACTTAATGATAAACAACTACAAGATTTAAATTTTAAAAAAGAATGGTGTCTGACTATTCTTGATTTTATGAGTTGTATTTATAAAAATGCACAAAGTCCAAAAATGTTAATTGAATTAATCAACGAAGAATATCGCAAACAAAATCTCAAAGGTTTTAGATTTATATTTAGCGATATAAATGAAATGTCGAAAAATCTAACTGATCAAGAATTGAAAGATTTGAACAAAATACTTAAAAGTAAATTCGGAGAGGATTTAAAAAGTCAAACACAAAAAGGTATTATAAAAATTGAAAAAATTAAAAAAAGGGGAATAATATTAACTGAAAACGAGTTTCGACTTGTAGAAAGCCGAGTTGAAGACATCTATGCAGACGAAAGTAAGAAAGAAGAACTTGATACATTAAATAATCTCTTAAATAAATATTATGTTGAACATAATTGTAAATAATTTGGTCTGAAATATTGATTAAGATGATTTGAATGGTTAATATGATTTATTTGATGTGAAGTATAGTATTTGTTTTTGGTAAATGTTTATGGTGTTACGAAGCGGGAGCTTCGTAATAAGAGAAAATAAAGGTAATAAAATGAAAAAAATATTTTTATTTTTATTATGCATATTCATTACTTCTTGTAGTTTCAAAATTAGTAAAGAACAAGAAGAAGATAACAGAAAATTATCTTTTGTAAATAATGTTCTAAACAATCCAGATAATTTAATTGAACACATTAAGCAATCAAAATTTAATGCTGATTTTTATTTGAAATATGAGGCTTATGACCGAGATAAAATGATAAAAACACTAAAAAACATAAAGGTGGATGGCTGGCATATTATGTGTTCTTTCAAATCATATTCACATGATTCAAAAGGCAATAAAACTAACTTTATTCACGAAATTAAAATAAAACCAGAAAAAGATAATTATGAAAACGAAATATTAATTTTTGAATGGCACTTAAAAAAAGATGAATGGGTCCTATGTTCAATAAGAATGGATCCGGCACATGTTTGTTTTTAACAAGGAATCCCAATAAATATTTAGGCTTAAACAAGTTTCGAATACAAACCTTTCGGTGATTCATCGGGTGCAGAGCAGAAAAGCATAGGCTTTAGGTAAATGTTTAATGTGTTACGAAGCAGGAGCTTCGTAACAAGAAAAAATTAAGAGCTTAAAGGTTGGATTCTTCACTGCGTTCTGAATGACAGATGAAGATGGATTCCCGCTTTCGCGGGAATGACAGAGTCTTATTATTTTTCACTTTTCACTATTAGTTTTTCACTTTTTTAAGAGCAGATTCTATTCTTTTTCTTGCTGTGTCGTTTGTCAGTTCACGGAGTGCATCGTTTGCATTCCAGCGGGCAGATTTGGATGCGGGATGAGTTTTGAGCATGGTTTCGCAACATTTAATTGCTCTAAGATTAAGCTCCCAATTACGTTTTCCGATTTGACGCAAAGCCCAGTTCACAGCTTTTTTAACGAAATTTCTTTCGTCGGTGGAGTACTTGATAATTAACGGGAAGAAAGAATAAAAAAAATCATCTTCAGCTTCTTTGTTGTGAACAGCAAAGACCGCCATTAAAGCAAATCCGGCTCTTCTGACAAATTCTTCTTCTCTTTCGACCCACTCGACAGCTTTATCGAAAGCATAAGGAGTTTTATCGAATAAATTCATACAGACCTGGTCGCAGACATCCCATGAATCGAAGTCCTTTACCCAGTTTTCCATCTGTTTGCGTGTAACTGATTTGGGAATGTCAATGAATGCGGCAAGAATTCTCGCTTCGTGGATACCTGTGTCCCAAAGTTCGAGAGCGGTTTCGTGGTTCTTTCCGATTTCTTTTGCCAATATCCGAAGGTTTACAACCGAAATACCGAGTAAACCTGCGGGATTAATCCCGAAACGGGACATTCCTTCAACATTCCGGGCGTTTGCCATAGATTTTAATTCTGAGATGATTTGTTCTGTTTTCATAAATTTATTATTATTAATTTTGTGAAACTTATTAAGCATTAGAGCGTAATAAATATAACATTTTTCCAATATTAAATGCGGTGAATTATGTCTTTCTGGGATAAAAATCCAAATCTGTTCAGAATATTATTAATCACAATAACTGCATTTTTATTTACCTTAAATTTAATAAATTTTATTCATACAACAAGCCGTCTGACAGATGAAAATCTGTGGGTGGATTTACCTTCAAAAAATTATATAACAAAAGAAATTCCCGCACAAAAGATTGATAAGAATGATTCTAAATTCAGCAACGACTTTCCTGATACTATTAAAACAGGTTCACTTTTAATAGGTTTCAATGCTTTTCCGATAAGAACAGAAGCCGAATTAAAGCATGCTTTGGATTCCTTGGGAAAAAAGCCTTATTGTGATATTATTGTGTTAAATCCCGGAGAAATGAATAAAGGAGTAAAATACAGAGTATCGTCTGATTTAATAAAAAAATCTGAATTTGTTCAGTTAAATTCTGCAGTTTTAATCGTATCTGTTACAAAAGGCGGCGCATCAGACAAAGCAGGCATCAGAGTCGGAGATATTATTACAAAAGTAAACGGAGAGTATTTTATGAATGCTTTTGATGCGGACAGACTGCTTCAGGAAAACAATGACAAATCGTATATTGAATACGAAATTCTGCGTCA
>JBAYGQ010000049.1:0-9237 GCA_041666585.1 Bacteroidota bacterium | reverse complement strand
TTATGCCGCCGGAGCGGCCGGGGTAATCGTACTTCGGAAAAAAATGCCGGATGCTCCGAGACCGTATAAGGTAATCGGCTATCCCTTTGTACCTATTATATTTATTGTTTTTGCACTTGCATTTGTCGTTTTTACTTTGTATAATGATATAATAAATTATGCAGAAGGGAAAACACAAATAATAAACTCTGTTTTCGGGATGATTCTGGTATGTACCGGAATTCCGTTTTATATTTATTTCAGAAAAAAAATTAAAATTTAAAATACACGTCGTTATTACCAAACAAACTAATCCGGGGGAATGATGGCATCACAGATATTAACTGTACACTCGAAAACACCGGAGTTGAGGAAAATAGCATCTGTTGCAGAAACGATTAAATCAGGTGCGGTAATTCTTTTCCCAACTGACACGGGCTTTGCATTAGGTTGCGGATTAAATAACAAAGACGCAATCAATAGAATCAGAAACATCAGACGTTTACCCGAAGGAAAGGAACTTACTTTTCTTTGCGACTCCTTATCAAATGTTGCAGAATTTGCTAAAGTAAGCAATGTTGCTTACAGAACTATAAAAAGACTGATTCCCGGTCCTTTTACTTTCATCCTACCTGCATCAAAAATGGTACCCAAGTATGCTCAAAATCCTAAACGAAAAACTGCCGGAATCAGAGTACCGGATGATAATTTCACTTTACTTTTGCTTAAAGAAGTTGAATCTCCGATTATTTGTATAAGTGCTAAGAGAGAGGATATTCCTCAAAATAAACCTGATGAAATTATTCGGATTTTTGCTCCTATGGTTGACCTTGCTGTTCGCTCAGACTCATACTCATTCACTGGAGAGTCCACAGTTATTGATATGATGTCCGATGAGTTTTCCATTATCAGACACGGAGCCGGTATAACAAATGTGTTAGAGTATATTGATATGGAAGCAGTGTAAGTTTATCTTAAATACTAGTTATATTTTTAATTTTGTATATCGTTGTTTTATTAAAATTCTGAATTCTGAATTTTTTTATAATGTAGTTTAGAAACAATTTGCTTATAAGTATGTAAAAAGAAATTTTTTTTATCTTGTAATTGTACCGAAGATATTTGCGGCTCCTATGCCTATAAGTGCATCGTAACCGCCGTATTCAAACTCACGGTAGTAAACAAAAGCAATAAAAGAATGTGCCGCCATAACTGTGTTTCCCTCGTACTCATCACATGCAAGATTATTTACTGAATTCTGTCCGAAGTTGTTTCTTCCCGTAGCATACAGATAATTGTGTTTTCCGCGTCTTACCCATTGTCTCAATTTATAGTACCTGTCGGATTCATCCCAGTACATCTGCCATTTTGAATCGGCTTTCCAGCCGTTGAAAGAACCGACAATAAAAATATCATCATCTGAACGCCAGCCGTCAGGTTCGAGCAGAAATTCCATATAAATATAAGTATCATAGCTTGTCGGTACATTAGATGTAATCAAAGCACCGTCGTCGTCGCGGTCAAAGAAACTTCCCCTGCGGCGTAAATCCGACATCGGCATTCTGACTACCTGATTGCCAATCTGCGGGTACATTGCGATATTTGATAAATCCATAACACGGTACTCGTTTTCAGCGGGTATATTTGCAATTCTGAAACGCTTTCCTGCAATAGCTATTCCTGAAATCATTACAGGAAATTTGTATTTGTATAATTGTTTGTTGTAATCGTTCAAGTTTTCCGTTGATATATAAAAAGGTTCGTACCATCTGCTGTTGCGGTATAAGACAACGGTATTCAGCCTGCTGTCGAATAAGTTTTCGTCTGTGTAAACCATAGCTTCAATCTGCAATCCCGAAGGTGCCACGCGATAGACAGGCTCGTAAAAATCGCTCTGAACAAGTACATCGCACTGTGTCCGCGGTTTTACGACAAAAATTCTTGCTTCGGCTACAGGGATAGAATCGTAGTCATAATCATATAATTTAACCTTCCAGTTACCCGGAAAAGCGAATTTTATCTGGTCGTTAGGAACCTGAATTTTTCCGCGATATGTATAATATCCGCCCTGAAAAGGTGAAGACATCCATGAGATATTGCTTGTTCTTGAGTATGCTATATCGTTAAGAAAAACATTTTCATCTTCGCGCCAGTCAATAGTACAATGAATGAATTTTGCATACATAGCGGGAGGAACCGGAGCGTCAATATCGAATTCAATTGTAACATAATTTTCTCCGAAGGGTACAGGTGAAGATGGCGAAGGATTGATAACAACAATCGGAGGAAGAAGTTCATTGTCCGCTCCGTAAGCCCGAATCATTCTGATTTGAGGAGGGATTTTGAAATCAGCTATAGTATCTTCACAATACAAAAAGTTGAATGAAGTAAGAAAAGAAATTAAGAAAAATATATATTTTAAATATAACATCGTTCATACCACAATAGCCGATAAAAAATTAGTCTAAAACTATACTTGCAAATCAATAAATTCAAATTTAGTGCCGTCAAAAAGTCCCTTGTCGCTGAGTTTTATTTTCGGAATTACAAGCAATGCCATAAACGACAATGTCATAAACGGTGCGCGAAGTTTTGTTCCGAGTTCCTTAGTAATTTTATTGAGCAAAGAATACTGCTCTGCTACTGTAAAACCGTCACCGGTACTCATCAATCCCGCAACAGGAAGAGGCAGAACCAAAGAGTTGTCTCCATTAACAACAGCCATACCGCCTTTTGTCTCTATAATTTTATTTACAGCAGAACAAAGCTCTGCGTCGCTTGTACCGACAGCTATTATATTATGCGAATCGTGAGCTACACTCGTAGCGATAGCTCCCTGCTTAAGACCAAAGTTCTTAATAAATCCTACTGCGGGAACGGAATCGGAGTAACGGTTTACAACTGTAAATATTAAAATATCTTTTTCTATGTCCGAGACGAGGTTTCCGTCAACTGATTTTTCTTCAGCATAAATTTCATTTGTAATCAGCAAGCCTTCGAGTGCCTCAACTACTCTTATTTTACCGCCTTTTGCAGGAACAAAGAAATCAGATATTTGTTTATGCTTTACCTCAAATTTATTGACAGGCTCAACATGAACCGAACCGAACAAGGATTTGCCGTTTTCTGCAACTAAGCTTCCGTTGATATAAGTTCTCAAAACATTCAATTCATTTAAATTATCAACTACAATGAAATCAGCGCAGTCGCCTTCCCTAAGCAGACCTGAATCTAATTTGTAGTGCAGAACGGGATTAACACAGGCTGTACGAAGCACTTTGAAAAGGTCAAAACCTTTTGCCAAGGCACGTTTCACCAACTCATTGATATGACTTTGCACAAGGTCATCGGGATGCTTGTCATCACTGCAGAGCATACACATATCAGGATTAGTTTCAATCAATGTGCAGAGCATTTCGAAATCCTTTACCGCAGAGCCTTCACGGATAAGTATTTTCATTCCGAGTCCGATTTTTTCTTCCGCTTCCTCAAGTGAAAGGCTTTCATGGTCTGTACTGATTCCCGCAGAAACGTATTTTTCGACATCTTTCCCGCGTAGTCCGGGTGCGTGTCCGTCTATCGGTTTGCCGAGTCTGCGGGCAATTTCAAGCTTTTCGGCAACATCCGTAAAATCATAAAGTACACCGGGAAAGTTCATCATCTCACTCAGATATTTTAAGTCATACTCAAGGAAAAGTTCTTCAGTATCTTTTGCCGAAATTTCTGCTCCCGCTGTTTCGAATGTTGTAGCAGGTACACAGGAAGGCACACCGAAATAAAACTTAAACGGTACTTTGGCACCGTTTCCGAGCATAAATTCTACTCCTTTTTTTCCGAGAACATTAGCTATTTCGTGCGGATCGGATACTGTTGCTATCGTACCGTGGCTTACGGCTAAACGTGCAAATTCCGAAGGCACAAGCATTGAGCTTTCTATATGTATATGCGAATCTATAAAACCCGGCATAATATAATTATCGAAAGTTCTGTCCTGAAGCCGCTCAATAGATTTTATTATGTTGTTTTCAACTGTGATTTCAGCAGGATAAATATGCTGTTGATGAACATCAACCAGGTTACCTGATATTGAGAAAGTTTCCATATATTTAATAGATATTATGAATAATATATTTACAAAAGTACAAAGTCTTTAAAACACACACAAAATTATGCTATTAATCGTCGCTAAATAAAAATATAAATTAAATTATTAGGTAGTTATTTTTTTTTGGTAATTTGGTTTATATTTCAACTATTTCCCAACTATTTGGAGTCTAACGTGAAAACTAATAGGAAAACGGGAATCTTAATATTCCTGCTTATGTTAATCAGCATTTCTTTTGTTCAGGCTCAAGCTCCTGTTATCGGCAGTCTTAATTCACCTGACAATGATTCTTATACTGAGCTAAGACTTGGAATAAACCATGAAAAATCGGTGGGCAGTTTAACAGGTATTAATCTCGGTTTTGGTCTTTTCAACCAGATAAGTAACTCAATGTACGCATTTATGGATTTTGGAGTATCCAATGATTTATTCAAATCAAGGATAAACACCGAAATAAATGTACTCGGCGGATTGCGGCTTCAGATAACTAAACCCTCAAGTTTAACTATTAGAACAGATATCGGTGCGGGTGTGGCTCTGCTCAAAAGTCCGGGTCAAAAAGATTTGGTTCCCGGTATCAGTACAAAAATAGCAGAAAGTTTCAGTTACGGGAATTTTGGAATTGAATTTTCATTAATATATTCCTTTAATGCAGATAATATTAAATTCAATCCTTTATCAGTGAACTTTTTCTATATAATACGATAATAAAAAGAAAAGCAAAAGGGCTGTCTCAAAAGTTAAGAAATTATTGTCATTCCGGATTTAGTCCGGAATCCAAAATATGCCGTTAATACTTGATTCTGAACCAAGTTCAGAATGAACTGTGTTAATATGCAAATTTTTTTACATAATTATTATCAAAAACTTCGTTCTTTGAAATTACAGCATAAATTTGTCTAATTAGTTTATTGACAACGGCAAGCAAAGCGGATTTAAACGGTTTTCCTTTTGCTCTTAATCTGTCAAACAATTCTTTACAGGTTCTGTTATATTTTTTTGCTGACATAGCACACATATATAACCTTGTTCTTGCTTGGCTCATTCCTATTTTACTGATTGTTCCACGATTTCTTATACTACTGCCTGATTGGCGAACACGCGGACAACAGCCAAAATACGAAGACAATTGTTTTGCACTGGAAAAGTTTGAAAATCCATTTGTCATACTTATCATCATGCATGCAGTAGAGTTACCTATCCCGGATATTGATGTGATTTTTTCACGCATTTCCTTATGTTGCTTATCTATTTGGTCTTTCTCATGCTTTTCAAGTTTTGCTATTTGCACGTCAAAATATTGCATTGTTTCTGTTAACACTTTTTCTGAAGCTTCGGACACAAAATTATTTTGTTTTAATGCTTCAAGTTGATTGCTCAAAGCTGTTCTTTGTGTTTTGAGCTGGCTTAATACTGTTTCAATTTGTTTTGCAGAAAGTATGCTCTTATCAGGAAAATCATATGGACGCAGATCCTGTAAATTGACTTTAGCAAACTCTGTTATCAGCTTTGCATCCGATTTGTCGGTCTTGACCTTGGAAAGCCTCATTTTTGCATAACTGCTTACTTGCAAAGGATTGACGATATAAACTATATGACCGGCTTCGTGCAGAGCATAAGCAAGCTTATTTCCATAAGTACTTGTTGACTCCATTATACAATGTGAGTTTGCAGGTAAATGTTTAATAATCTTTTTAAAGCTCTTGTGATCGTTGTCATAACGACAAACTTTACCGTTTATATCGGCATCAAAGTATTTTTTGGATATGTCTATTCCAACTATTGTTTGCATAAACTACCTTGGATTTGAAATTGAACAAATAAATATTTAAAATTATGAAGTTTTACTTTATGCACTTATCATCGCAAATACAGGCTCTAACGCCTAATGAACTGTTCAAGTTTGCACAAAGTAAAGGATGGGAATCTCCATTCCGAAGGGCTTCTAAGAGCCTATGACACAACACGATTTTTTTCCATCCTTCAACTTCACTATTTACAAAATTAATATGTTAATAACTTATTAAAAATAATGTTGATAATTTATGCTTATTTTCAAAGAACTTGAATAGTTTTCAACTTGTTAACAAAAAGAAAAAAAGTAGCAAAAAAAGAAAAAACTATGATGATGATGAATATTATTTTTTATTACTTAATTTCTAAATGTAAACATACGATGATGAAGATGAATATTATTTTTTATTACTTAATTTCTAAATGTAAACATACGATGACATGCTAACAACTAATTTACTTTTGATACAGCACAATTACAATCAAGTCTTAATAAGAGTATTCACTAACAATACGACTGAAATTAAAATCAGAAAACCGTAAATATATTTGCTGAACTTTTCCTCCGGAATCCGCTTATTCAGCCAGATTCCGGCGACTGTAGCAACCGCGACTACCGGTATCGAAATCAGAAAATAATTGAATACCTCCTGTGTCCACAGTCCTGCCGCACCATGTCCAAGAATAATAAAAATATTTGTCGGAAGGTAAATACCCTGAAGCATATCGCGAAACTTATCCGCATCCCATTTACGCATTGTGCCGAAAATAATTATAGGAGGACCGTTTGTGTTGTATGCACCGCCCAGTATACCCGAAACCAAGCCGAACAGAAAAGCCGATTTATTCGACTTTAGAGTCAGTCCTTCCGGCTTCCATAACTTGAAAACCGAAAATATAATAAGAATAACTGCAAGTACAATCTTAATATATAAATCATTCGAGCCTTTCAGAAACAGCAGTCCGAGCGGTATCCCGAGTATTGAAAATAATATTAATGTCCATAACTTTTTAAATTCAATTTTTCTGAAATTCATAGCTAATAAAATCAAAGCAATTATACAGGCAAAAAAAGCAATTAAAGGTGTTGCAGTTCTTACATCAATAAAAAGCACAAGCAAAGGCATTGCAATCAACGCATCGCCAAAACCGAAGGTCGCCCGCACCAACGAGGACACAAAAATAATCAGAAGAACAAAGATAAGAATTTCAGTAGCCATTTTTGAAGTTAGATTTATTTGTAAGTATTCAAACTATTTATTTTTTTGTACCAGTCAACGTATTCAATGATTCCTTTATCCAAACTTACTTCGGATTTAAAACCGTATGAATTTAATAATTGCGTGTCTGCTGATAGATTCAATGGGTCACCGGCAGGTACTTCTCCGGTAAATGAAAAAGATTTTTTGCCGAAATGATTTGAAATCATTGATATTATCTCTTTGTTAGTCGTTCCATTTCCGCTTGCTCCGTTAATTGTCATAAATTCAAAATCAGATTCGCTGAATTTATAAATAATTTGAACTGCATCACGTATATTTAACCAGTCCCTTACTTCGTTTCCTGTACCAAAGAATGAAGGATTATCTGAATTATGAAATTTATTGCAAGCATCCCACAACAACTGTTTACGCAAGCCTGCACCATAAAGAGAGAAAAATCTTATAATAAGAATTTTTGTGTTATAATTATTATGATTTTCCTTACACAAATTTTCAACGATTAATTTATTTTGTCCGTAAGGAGAAATCGGCTTCAATTCTGATGTTTCTTTTATCGGGAGTTGAATAGCATTTCCATATACTGCCGCACTCGAAGGATAAATTAAGATAGAATCACGATTGGATTCTTTAATAAAATTTAGAACTTCTATTGTTGAGCCGACAGTCATTTGGTAGTCTGCATCGGGATTCTCGAATGAAAACCGAACTGAACTGCTTCCCGCACAATGTACAATTATATCAAACTTTGTATTAAAGGACGATAGATTATTTGTAGTTACTTCAGCTTGAATAACAGAATCAAAAAAAGTTTCTTTTTCTTTATCAATATTATTTTTATCAATACCATAAATTGTGTTGCCGTTTAACTTGAATATTTCAGCAACTTTGCTACCCAAAAAGCCGCTACATCCTGTAATTAATATATTTTTATTTTTTATTTCACACATACAAATGAGAACAGCCTTCCCGGTACATTATTTTGATTATTCATTCTTTTCAACAACAAATTAAAAAGAAAATCAGGAACATTAAACTTCAATTTAGTTTTTATATTATTTCTTATATCAACTTTGGTAACAGGAAATAAATTTATATCCGAATCATAAGTCTTTAAAATTTTAATAGTGTCAAATCCGGCTTCTGTCAGGGCATTCCGGTATTCATCCAAAGTAAAAGCATTCTCTCCGCCATAGAATTTATGTAATTCGTGACTGTCCAAAAAAATCTGCAATTCATTTCTGTTGTTTAAAACATGCTCTCTGGAAGCAAGTAAAATTCCATTTTTTTTAAGGACACGAAAAATCTCTTTGCATAATAATTTCAAATCCTGTGCATGATGAAGCACTTGTCTTGCATTTACAAAATCCAATGTATTATCTTCAAAAGGCAGCTTCTCACCATAAGTTTGGACGATTTCAATTTTCAAACCGCTCTCTGCAATTAATTTTTCGATTGCTCCTGTTCCGACAATTTCGCTGTTATCAGGTTCAAGAGCCGTAACTTCCCAGCCGTCTTTAGCAAGAGCGTAAGATGAAATTCCCCGTCCTGCACCGATATCTAAAGCTTTCCCTTTTTTTGAATCAGCCAATATTTTCTGAACAGCCTTCCATTCGGAGGAATTATTAAAGCGTTCAGCCGCATCGGGCAATGGGTCATCGAAATAACTTGCCATGACAAGCTCCCGCTTATCATTCTGCTCTCTTAACCACAATACCGTTTCTTCCCAGGTCATTTGTTATTTCTTTATAAATTGAATTAAACAAATCCCTCTGCAATGAGCCGCACCGTCATCGGTTTTACCAACACCTGTATGCGGATTATACGAGCGGACATCATGCATTTCATTCCTTTGAGCAAATTGCCAGCCTTGATTTATATATTGTATAAAGTCGGTTTCTATAGTTCCAAACGGCTGTAATAAGACTTCTGTACGAGTTAGCATTTCATCGTCAAACTGCTGGAAAAATCCATGATTTTCAAACTTTCCAAAAGGAAAAGTAATTAACAATGTGCCACCGCTTTTCAAAACTCTGATAAGTTCCTTAACTGCTTTTAAGTATTCATAGCTTTTATCTGCTATCGTATCAAGCTTTTTCAAATCATATCCATAAATCGAATTGTCCATATCAATGTGTT
>JBAYGQ010000048.1:0-9257 GCA_041666585.1 Bacteroidota bacterium | reverse complement strand
AATTTAATACATCTATTTTAGCAATTCATATCCTAACAGAAAAAAGTAAATGATTTTAATAAATTCAGGATGAGGATAATATGAAAAAGTCCATTCTAAAAATTCTGGCAATTGCAGTTCCTTTATTAGTTATTGCATTTTTGATAATTTCAAAATGTACGGATTTGTTTTCCGGGAGCAATCCTTTGAAAATTGATAAAACATTAACAGCCTATGTTACTTTAGAAGTAGAAATTACTCAATTTATAAAGGAATCAGCAGTTGCTGATGCAATTGACGATACCTTTAATGAAATTATTGAAAAAACCCGGGCAGATGCAAGTTTAAGCAACCAACCTGTATTAGATATTTTCATGCATAATTTTAATATTATTGCCAGACCAAAAGGTAAGTCTTTAATTTCATATTTCGATATGGGAGATATGCTCGAATTTAAAGAAGAGAAATTTATTGAAAAACTGAATAACAGAATTAATGACGCAGTGTATCAGGTTAAAGAAGTTATTAGTACAAGGCTTAATATAAGCGGTTTTGCTGACGCAGTCATTCAAAAAATAGGAAATCGAAAATTACATATTGTTATTAAAGGATCCTGTGACGAAGAAACCATGAGAAAACTTATCTTAACAAGAGGTTTTCTCGGATTTCATTTAGTAAAAAATAATTCGATGGCAACTGAGCTTTTTTATAAGATTGACAGGATAGTTTCAGGCAAAGTAATAGGAAATACATCGCAAACCGATAAAAAATCTGCGAATACAGAAGATCCTTATGCAGGATTATCTCAGGAAGAAGTATCAAAGCGTTACAAGGCAGATCATCCCTTTACTATTTTATTCCAGACTTTGTATCAGTATCCTGATAATGATAGAAGAACAATAGCGGTAAATTATGTATCAAATAAGTTCATAGAAGGAGATTATTCGTTTATAATTGAAGAAAAGAATCTTATAAAATTTGACAGTATATTAAATATTCCTGAAATAAAAGCACTCTATCAATATGATTTTAGAATATTAAGAGAAGCGAATCCGTCCCAAGTGTTTTCAAAGCAGACCAAAAATAAGTTTTATAATTTTCATGTAATAAAATTATTGCCTGAATTAACAGGTGAAGTCATTGCTGACGCAAGTAGCGGTTCCGAGGGTAAAACGAATCAATCAACGGTTAAGCTTGAAATGAACGTTGATGGAGCGGAACGTTTTGCAAGAATTACCGGAGAAAATATAAAAAAACGTATCGCAATTGTACTTGATGATTTTGTATATTCAGTCCCAAGGATTCAAAGTAAAATTACGGGAGGAAATGTACAAGTTTCGGGTATGGCAACTGCCGAAGAAGCAAAATTGATGGAAATCGTTCTTAAAGCAGGAGCATTAAAAGCTCCCTTGAAGCTGATTGGGCTAAAAATCGAAAAGCAAAAGAATTAGAAAATACTATTGATTTTATTAACTTATTATTAAATATATAGAGCGGAATTCTTAACATATTCTTGTTATTTTAAAACAATACTTATATATTTGTAGTTCGTATCAAAACAGAAAATAGAAAAAGTTATTAATAAATTGATGAAATCGGAGGAATAATTGAAAAAGCTAATCGGAAAAATCCTGATAATAGTTATTCCATTAATTGCCGCTGTTATTTTACTTTACCCTACATATAGAGCTTCCCAACTCGACAATATGAAAAAGTCGGTTTACGAAATGGCAACGAAAGAAAAGAATACTACTGACTCTCTTGCCAGAATTGAGAAGTTCGAGGAAAAGTACGGTAAAGATTTTGAAAACGCAAAATTGCAAAGACTGAAACTCGGTCTCGATTTGCGCGGTGGTATGTATGTAACTATGGAAGTGGATATCGTAAAACTAATCGAAGAATCTGCTATATCAGAAACCGTGGACGATATATTCAATGAAGTAATCGAAAAAACCAGAGCAGAAGCTAAAAACACTGATAAACCCGTATTAGATATTTTTCTGGCAAACTTTAAAATATACGCCAGACCTAAAGGCAAATCACTGCTCACATACTTCGAAGCCGGCAACATGATGGACGTTACAGAAGATAAAATTATCGAAAAACTGAAAAAAAATGCTGAATCGGCTATTGACCAGGCAAAAGAAGTTATACGCTCCAGAATTGATAAATACGGCATTGCCGAACCTACAATCCAGAAACAGGGTAATAGAAGAATAATTTTAGAACTTCCGGGAGTTAGTAACGAAGAAGAAATGAGAAAACTTCTTCAAACAACTGCCCGTCTTGAATTTAATCTTGTACGGAATAATGTTGATGCAGTAAAACTCTTTTATCGAATTGATAAGTTTCTTGCAGACCAGGCAAAACGCAAAAAAGCTTTGGGTATTGTTGATACAACAATTGTTGCAAATAATACCGAATCAAGCACAATTACAAATGAAGACTCAACTGCCGTAACTGCTGATTCGGCAAATGTACAAAAAACTTCCGATACTACAGACCCCTATGCAGGACTCTCGAAGGAAGAAGCTTCAAAACGTTATTATGCTGACCACCCTTTTACTATGTTGTTCGAATCCTTTTATACTCCTCCGGGGGGCGAAGGAAAAACTCAGCCTATTAATTATGCCGTTAACCAATTTCCGGTGGGTGATTACAGTTTTATGCTCTATGAGCAAACTCTTGAAAAATTTAACAGGATTTTGAACAGACCCGACATTAAAGTTTTGATACCCCGCGAAATCAAAATTGTTCGTGAAGCGAAGGCTGACGAAAGAATGCAAAAACAAAATCAAATTAAATCTTATTATTTTTATGTATTGAAACGTGAACCCGAACTTACAGGAGAAGTGGTAACAGATGCACGTGCTACTTTTGACCAAACGAATAATCAACCTGTTGTAATGATGGGCATGAATGCAGACGGAGCAGACCGCTGGGCGAAAATTACAGGTGAAAATGTTAAAAAACGTATTGCGATTGTTCTTGATGACCAGGTTTACTCTGCTCCTGTGGTGCAAAATAAAATTACCGGCGGAAGTTCTCAGATAACAGGTATGGCAAATATCGAAGAAGCCAATCTTTTAGAAATCGTTCTTAAAGCGGGTGCATTGAAGGCACCCGTTCAGATTATCGAAGAGAGAGTAGTCGGACCGTCACTCGGTGAAGATTCAATCAGAAGCGGTCTAATGGCGAGCGGATTTGCTTTCCTTTTCGTTATATTATTTATGCTGGTTTACTATTCTAAAGGCGGTATGGTCGCCAACTTATCTGTTTTAATAAACGTAATTATTGTAGTATCAGTACTTGCGGCTTTCAAAGGTACTTTAACTTTGCCCGGTATCGCAGGTATTATTTTAACGATAGGTATGGCAGTAGATGCGAACGTTCTTATTTTCGAGCGAATTCGAGAGGAACTTTACCGCGGCAGGTCTCTGAAATCGGCAATAGATGAAGGCTTTTCTAAAGCTATGTCCGCTATTATTGACTCGAACGTTACAACATTTATTACCGGATTAATTCTTTATTTCTTTGGAACAGGTCCTATTCAGGGCTTTGCACTTACCTTGATGATTGGTATTATAGCGACTTTGTTTACTCAAATTATTGTTTCAAGGGCGATGATTGAAATGGTATTAGCATTAGGTGCAACTCATTTTAGTTTCGGACAACCTAAAGAATTGAAAATTTAAATTAAATAATTTTGATAATTAATAATGAAATAAAGGACGATAATAATGCGATTTTTCCATGGAACTAAAATTGACTTCGTAGGCAAAAGGCATATTTTTTTCTGGGTCTCACTTACTATAAATGTGGTGGGAATTCTTGCTGTTTTGCTTATGGGTATTGAGTATGGTATTGACTTCGAAGGCGGAACAGAATTAGCTTATCAGTTCTCGAAACCTATACATACGGACCAAATCAGAAAGGCTGTTGAAAATGCAGGAATCAAAGACCCTGAGATAAAATCTTTCGGTCAGAGCAATCAGTATCTTGTCCGTGTAAAATATGCAACTGACCTTGATAAAAAAATTCATGAATCCTTCAAGAAAAATTTCCCGGAAGAGCAGGTTCTTACTTTAAAAGTTGATAAAATCGGACCAAAAATTGGAATCGAGCTTCGAAATCAAGCATTTTTAGCAGTATTTTTTGCAATAATTGCAATTATGATATACGTAGCATTCCGTTTTGAATTTTCTTACGGTTTCGGTGCTGTAATTGCTTTGATTCACGATGTGATTTTAACATTTGTAGTAATTGTTGTAGTAAATAAAACCGGCTTGGTTAACTTGGAGATTAACCAGTCCATTGTAGCCGCAATGCTTACGGTTGTGGGTTTTTCCGTTAATGATACTGTTATTATATTTGACAGAATCAGGGAAAACGTAAAAGAAAAACAAAAGGGTGTAGGCTACCTGAAACTTGTAAATCTTAGTATTAATGAAACATTAAGCAGAACCATCAATACGGTATTAACTGTAGTTATAGTTTTGTTGACTTTAGTTTTGCTCGGCGGTCCCGTACTTCAGGGATTTGCATTTACGATGTTAATAGGTATAATAACAGGTACCTATTCATCAATTTATATTGCAAGTGCATTCGTAATTTGGTATCTTGGTAAATTCAAAAAAATCAATTTAGAAGAAGATGATCCGAAATTAACGGGTTTAAAAACTGCAAAAGCATAATATTGGTGTTTTTATGGATAATGATTATCATTACAAACTTTCTGCATTGAATCCTAAGATTGCAATTATTCATCTGAAGGAGCAGGTTTTAGGCGGAAATGATGCTATGTCCTTTTCTTCGAAGTTAGAAGAAATTGCATCCAAAGGTGTAAATTTCGTAATTGCAGATTTGTCTGCCGTCTCACTAATGAATAGCTCCGGTCTCGGTATGATGGTTGCGGGTTTAAGTACCTTAAGAAAATACAAAATTGATTTTGTATTAGCATCAGTTCCCGATAAAGTGAATTCATTACTTGAAATGACACATTTGAACAAAGTTTTCAAAATTTATGTTTCAGTTGATGCGGCAGAAAAAGTTTGTGCACAAAGTTGTTAATTAAATTAAATCTTTGCTCCTGATTAGACTTGTTCGCAAGCTCAGGAGCAATTTTTTTGTTTGGATTTGCTTTTTCTAAAAAATATTTTATTTGTTTATAGCTTGAGATATTTATGAGTGTAACGATAATTGTCGGGTCCCAATGGGGAGACGAAGGCAAAGGAAAAATTGTTGATTTGCTTTCGAAAGATGCTGATTTTGTAGCACGTTATCAAGGTGGAGCTAATGCCGGTCATACAATTGTTATGGACGGGAAACAATTTATTCTGCATCTGATTCCTTCGGGTATTTTTTCTGAATCAGTAAAATGTATTATCGGAAACGGAGTAGTTATTGATCCCGTAGCCTTAATTGATGAAATTTCTATGCTGGAAAAATTAGGCGTTAAAATTCAGGGCAGGCTATTCATCAGTCATAAGGCTCACTTGATTATGCCTTATCATAAAATGCTCGATGTAGCAAGAGAATCAATGCAAGACGGAAAAGCTATCGGCACTACAGGAAGAGGTATTGGTCCTGCTTATATTGACAAAGCAAGAAGAATAGGTATCCGCATTGTTGATTTATTAGACAAAGAAACTCTCAAGGAAAAATTACGTGCAAATATCGAAGAAAAAAACGAAGTCCTTCAAAAAATTTACGGATTCGATAAGCTTGATATTGATACGATAATAAAAACCTATACTGATTTCGACCAAACTATTGACCCTTACATTACAGATACAACACTACTGTTGAATGAAGCGATTTCAGCCGGTAAAAAAATATTTGTCGAAGGTGCTCAAGGAGCATTACTTGACGTTGACCATGGAACTTATCCGTTTGTTACCAGTTCGAATCCCACATCGGGAGGGGCTTGTACCGGTCTTGGAATACCTCCGACCTCAATCGAAAAAATTATCGGAGTGGTTAAAGCTTATTCTACACGTGTAGGTAACGGTCCTTTCCCGACTGAACTTATTGATGAAACAGGAGAAAAACTTCGTAAAATTGGCGCTGAATACGGTTCAACAACAGGACGTCCGAGACGTTGCGGTTGGCTTGACCTTGTAGCTCTTAAATATTCGGTTATGGTGAACGGAATCAGTGAAATAGCCCTAACTAAACTTGATGTACTCGATTTGTTCGATGAAATAAAAATATGTACTGCATATCGCATAGACAGTAAGGTTACTTCCAATTTCCCTGTTGACTGCAGAACCCTTGACAAGGTAATTCCTGAGTATAAGACTGTACCGGGTTGGAAAAAACACTTATGCGGAACAATATCTTTCGATGAATTACCCAAAGAAGCTCTTGATTATTTTAAGGAAATCGAAAGTTTTGTAGGTGCTAAAATAAAAATTGTCTCTCTTAGTCCTGACAGAAGCGATACTTTAATTAGATAATTTTCACTTTAGGCGAAAAAGAACTTGAAGCAGATTACTAAACTAAGGCGTCTTTTTAATCTGCCTCCCCGCATTGCACTTGGCAAAACGTGGGAAATTATATCCCGCAGGTTAACCCCAAGTAAAAAAGAACACGAATTCAACTCGTTTCAAATTAATCAGAATTGGTTCCATAAACCGCTCTCTACTTATTTTTCTTTTCCTTCTATGGAAACCCTGTATGTTTATAAAGATGAAATAAAAAGTATATCTGAAAATTTTATTAAACATAAATTTAATTTTCTGGGTTCAGGATGGATTCATGTTTATCTAAAAAATAATTCTAATAAAATTCAATCTCAAAGAATTTCCAAACTAATCGATAACAACTATATGCCTATAGATTGGCAGTCAGATTTTATAAGTGGATTCAGATGGGAAGAATCTCTTTGGTCCAAAAAAATAAAATTCGGGCAACAAACCGGAGTTGATATTAAAGTTCCTTGGGAACTTGGAAGGATGCAACATTTACCTGTTCTATCATTTTCTGCAAAATTGCACGAATCTTTTCCTGATGATTTTGAGAATCCGGAAGTTTATAAGAATGAATTCAGAAATCAAGTTCTTGATTTTATAGCTCATAATCCGATTGGATACGGAGTTCATTGGTATAATTCGATGGAAGCGGGAATCAGAGCCGCAAACTGGCTTCTTGCTTATGATTTGTTTGTAAGTTCAGGATTAATATTTGATTCTGAATTTGAAAATATTTTTAAACAAAGTATATTTGAACACGGATTGTATATTAAAGCAAATCTTGAGTGGTCAGGCGGTATGCGGGGGAATCATTATTTAGCGGGGATTACCGGTTTACTTTTTATATCAGCATATCTTCCTGAATCAGAGAAAACAAATGCCTGGCTGGCTTTTGCAATTCAGGAATTGTGCTCTGAAATTCTTTATCAGTTTTTAGAATACGGAGGAAATTTTGAAGCGTCAATCAATTATCATTTTTTTTCTGCAGAACTTGTTTTGCACTCAATTATTTTGATTTCCAATTTACCTCCTGAAAGAATCGAATCACTTATTAAACAATATCCTTCAAAATGGAAAGCAAATAAAAAACTACTTCCACTATCTGAACAGATGTATTCATTTACTGAAAATCGAATTATTTTTCGTGAAAAAATAGTTGAAAGACTGAAATCTATTATCCGGTTTTCTTTAGATGTTGCTAAACCTAAAGGCTCTGTTCCTCAGATAGGAGATAACGATAACGGTCATTTATTTAAGTTAATCCCGTACGAATTTATATCAAATATAGTACAAATTGATAATTATAATAATAGTTTAAAAAAAGAAATATTTCTGAATCAATCTTCAGCAAGCCTTATCCAAAGCCTTATTGAATTAACAAAAACAGAAAAATCCGATTCAAAATATTATAAAGATTTTGGCATTTATATTAAACGTAATGAGAATTATTATTTTAATATAAGATGCGGTTCAATAGGTCAGAACGGCAAAGGAGGACATGCACATAACGACCAGCTATCCTTTGAATTGAACGTATTTGGTCTTGATTTTATTGTTGACTCCGGTACTTACTGTTATACATCTTATCCGGAAAAGCGGAATTTATTCAGAAGTACAAAAATGCACAATACTCTATATTTTGACGGTAGAGAGCAAAATCCTTTTTCTCTAAATTCAGGAGACGATTTGTTCTGGCTTGACAAGCATACTTCCAAAGCAAGGTGTTTAAGGCAGGACGATAGTAGCTTTATCGGAGAGCATTACGGTTATGGTAAACCTCATAGAAGGGAATTGAATTTCTCTGAAACTCAAATTAATTGTGCTGATAAATGTGAGACTGAAGGAAGAAAAAATGTATCTTTTCATTTTGCACCTAAGGTAGAAGTGATTAAAAAAGATAATTTTAATTTTGAATTAGTTCAAAATAATTTTAGATTAAAATTATCATGTGCTGCAGAGGAGTACGAGATAGCAGATTATACCTATTCTCCTGCTTATGGCGAGTTGCAGAATTCAAAAGTTTTGATTTTATCTTCTTCAATAAATAAGATTGAATGGCAGATTCAGATTTTATAAATTATTTCAGTTTCTTGTTTATCATTATCATTGCACTTAAATTTGTATTAAGTATTGAATCCACAACAGGGAAAGAATAATTATGTGCGCATTAATTAAAAGCAGATGGAAAGCGGCAGTCCGAATCACTCTTACTGCAATATCTGTAACACTTCTTGTTACTTTCGGCTATTTTTCTTTTCGTATAATCAATGAAAAGATTTCCACTTTAAAACATAATTTAGTTTTATCTGTAGTTTTCGAAAAATCTGCAACAGAAGATACAATTAAAACTTCCTTAACACAGATTAAAACCCAGCCCTGGACTAAAGATTTCAACTACATTTCTCCTTCTCAATCGCTTGATGACTTTGTTAAAAAGTACGGAAAAGTATCAGAAAATTTATTACCTGTTAATCCTTTCCCGGCTATAGTAAATATGCGAATAGCTGATTCTTACTGCAATCAAAAATCTTTTGAAATTATTTTATCAGTATTAAAACAAACTGAATTTGTAGATAAAATAAATTATCGCGAAGATTTCACCTCTTCTGTTTTTGTTTTAGCTGAACAAACAAAAATTCTGATGATTTCAGTTTATTCAATTTTAGGTTTGATGTTATTACTTTTGATATTTTTATCCGTTAGACCGGAATACATAGAATCTGCCGAAGATTTCAGACAACATAACTTTTTCGGCTCTGAGAACAAATTTTCTAAACTGCATATTTTTATTTTTATATCAATCTT
>JBAYGQ010000047.1:0-9286 GCA_041666585.1 Bacteroidota bacterium | reverse complement strand
GCCGGATATTGTAACTGAAGTATATCCGAAAATTATTCCGAATCTATACAAAGGACACCAGTTAATGGTAACCGGAAGATACAGCGAAGCACCGGATTCTTTAGTGATTACTCTTAAAGGAAAAGCTTTCGGAAAAGATGTTCAGTATGATTACAGTTTTAATATTGCTGATACTGTTGTTGATAAAAATAATTTTATCGGTAAAATGTGGGCTAAAATTAAAATTGACCATCTTATAACAGAATACCATAAATTCAGTTCGACAGCCGATACAGCGAAAAAGATTCGCGAACAGGTTATTAAACTGAGTATTGCTTATAATATTTTAACTGAATTCACCGCATATAAAGATTATAACGACGGTTTAGTACCGGTTGAGCTTGTTGAATTCAATGCTGTTGCACGTAGAAGCGGGATAACCCTGTATTGGACTACAGCAAGTGAAAACAATAATTACGGCTTTTATGTAGAAAGAAGAGTAGGCGGCTCTGATGCTGAATGGGATAATGTTGCATTCATTAAAGGTGCAGGATTTTCCAAGACAATGCAATATTACAGTTTTACAGACAGGACAGTAAGTAATAAGACAACTTATGAATACCGACTCAGGCAGGTGGATTACGACGGAACTCAATCGGCAGAGTCCACATCGAATATTATAACGATTGCCTATGATTTTGATTCAAAGAACAGTTTGGAACAAAATTCGCCGAATCCGTTTTCAACTGAAACACAAATCACTTTCATAGTTCAGGAAAAATCTCCTGTAAAAATTGATATAATTGATTTGTGCGGTAACATTGTAACAACGCTTGTTGATAAGGAACTTAATCCTCAGACTTATTCCGTTTACTGGGACGGTAAGAACAATCAGGGTGTAAGTCTGCTTAACGGGATGTATCTGTGTAGAATGATTGTCGGCAGTGATGTCAAGATTCAGAAGATGCTTTTAATAAGATAAGAAAAGAAGTTTTTCAATCTCGAGCCTATGCTCTGCATAGGTTCGAGAAAAGTTGGATTCCTGCTTTCTCAGGAATAACAGAGTTGTTCAGAAAACGAACATATTATCACATATTTCTGTTATCCGATAAAAAGCGGATGTTGTTTTTACCGAAGATGTTTATCAAAGCGTCTGTAGTTGCCTGTGAGACGGGAATGTCAATGCTTGTGCTTACATATTGTGTTTTTTTGACTTGTCTGTTCTCTTTTAAAATTAAATTGAAAATCACTTTAGAGCTTGATTTTCTGTCTCTGAGTTTCTTGCTCATTTCTTCAATTTTTCCGGCGGGAATGCGCTCCGAATCAATGGTTATACTGTAACCCTTACAATATCTTTTGAAGGCAGTTTCGAGTGTGATTACTTCTTTTACATTTATTTTCATATTAGCTTCGCTCGGTTCAAGCTTGCCGATGAACATCAGTATAGCATCCGGTTGAAGTAAATCTTTAAATTTTTTGCAGGCTGTATCCCAGAAATTGCAGTCGCCTTTTCCGGTGTAGTCCTCGATTGTTACAAAAGCAATCGGATTTCTGTTTTTGTCATATGTGTTTCTGATTTCGGTTATCATTGCACAAACCCTGACTTCTTTTCCTGTAAGACCGCTCTCTTCCTTACCGAGATAGACAGTTCCGAGTGACTCGATATGAGCTTTATACCTGTCCATCGGGTTGCCGCTGATGTAGAAATTGAGCACTTCTTTTTCTTTTTCGAGCTGAAATTTTTCCGACCAAGGCGGTGCTTCCTTAAGTTTCGGTTCGTAAAGTGCAGATTTCTTGCCGTTTCCGAACAGGTCATCCTGATTCTTCTGGTTTTCCTGATATGCTTTAGAAAATTCAAGAGCAGAGTCAACGGACATCATAAGCGAAGCACGATGACCGGATTTGAGTGAATCGAATGCACCCGAAGCTATGAGCGACTCAAGTACACGGCGGTTAATAGCTTTGGCATCGCAACGGGCAACAAAGTCATAGAAAGAGACAAAGGGAGATTCATTCCGGGCTTTGACAATACTTTCGACAGCGGATACACCGATGCCTTTCAGTCCGGCAAGCCCGAAGAAAATGGAGTTGTCGTGTGCAGTGAACTCAGCCATAGAGCGGTTTACATCGGGAGGCAGAATTTTAATACCGAAATTTTTCGCTTCTTCAATTAAGAGAACTATTTTATCGAGATTGTTAAGCTCAGCCGACATGTTTGCGGCAAGGAACTCAGTCGGATAATGAGCTTTCAGCCATGCGGTCTGAAAAGCCAGATATGAGTAAGCCAGTGAGTGGGATTTATTGAATCCGTACTTGGCGAATTTCTGGATTAACTCGAAAATTTCATCTGCTAATTTAGCGGTAATCACGTTCTTAGCGGCGCCTTCGATAAACGGAATTTTTTCTTTTTCCATTTCCTTGGCTTTCTTTTTTCCCATTGCGCGGCGGAGTAAATCAGCTTTCCCAACAGAAAAACCCGCAAGGTCGCGTGTCAACTGCATTACCTGTTCCTGATAAACGATAATACCATAAGTTTTTTTGAGCGATTTCTCCATTATCGGATGCAAATAGGTAATCGGTTTTTTGCCGTGCTTACGCTCGATAAATTCAGGAATGTTATCCATTGGTCCGGGACGGTACAGAGCATTCATAGCTGTCAGTTCTTCAAGGTTATTCGGTTTTAGTTGACGCAGATACTCCTGCATTCCCTGAGATTCAAACTGAAACACACCAAGAGTGTTACCGCAGGAAAGAAGTGCATAAGTTTTTTCGTCGTCGAAATCAATTTTGTCAATATCTATGTCAATTCCGTAATTATCTTTAATCATCGCAAGAGTATTGTCAATTATAGAGAGAGTGCGCAATCCGAGAAAGTCCATTTTCAGCAAGCCGGCGTACTCAAGGTCGTTCATACTGTATTGAGTTGCGATTTCAATGCTTTGATTTTTAGATTTTGAAGGCTGATAAATCGGTACATAATCCGAAATGTCACCCGGAGCAATAACAACACCTGCGGCGTGAGTTCCTGCATTACGGTTCAGATTTTCGAGCAATAACGAGAAGTCAATCCATTCCTTAAGTTTAGGGTCTTCCACATTAACTAGGTTTTGAATTTCAAGTAGCTCAATTGCCTCTTTAAGGGGTTTTACCTTACCCTGTTCAACAGGAACTTTTGAAGTCGTTTTTTTAATTAAGGATAAATCTATACCAAGCACTCTGCCTACATCTGTCAGTACAGCTCTGCTGGACATTCTACCGAAAGTAATGATTTGTGCAACAGAGTCATTACCGTATTTTTCTTTTACATAATTGATTACTTTATCGCGTTTATCATCACTGAAATCGATGTCAATATCAGGCAGAGAGACACGCTCGGGATTAAGAAATCTTTCGAAAAGCAAATCGTAAGGAAGAGGGTCAATGTTTGTAATACCCAAAGCGTAAACAACTACGCTTCCCACTGCTGAACCTCTTCCGGGTCCGACGCTGACTCCGAGTTCTTTTGCGGCTTTAACGAAATCGTGTACAATTAAAAAATATCCCGAAAAATTCATTTTTTTTATAACATCCAACTCGTACTTTACCCGTTCCAGGATTTCATCGGTTATTTGAGGATACCTTAGCTCGAGACCTTTCATTGTAACTTCATCGAGATATTCGTTTAGGTCTTTAGCTTTTGCATCGACGGGAATCGGGAAGTCAGGCATAAAAATCTTTGATTCAAGCGAAACATCGCATTTGTCGGCGACTTCCAAAGTATTTGCCAGAGCTTCGGGAAAGTCTTTGAACAACTCGTTCATTTGCTGTCTTGTTTTGAAATACATTTCGGGAGTGCGGTAACGGAGCCTGTAAACATCAGGTCTGTCCCCGTTTGCACTCGAACCTGAATCACGTATAAAAAGATGAACATTATGAGCGTAAGCGTGGTCTGACTTCAAATAATGGATGTCGTTTGTGGCTACTAATTTGATACAGAGTTCCTTAGCTATTTTCGGAGCATCCCGCAAAATAATATCATCATCTTCGATATGATGATTTTGCAGTTCAAGGTAAAAATCTTCACCGAAAACATCTTTATGATATTTAGCAGAATTAAAAGCGGTTTCGTATTCACCGTTTATTAAATTGGCATTAACCTCACCTGCAATGCAGGCTGAAAGGGCTATAATACCTTCGTTATATTTTTCGAGCAGTTCTCTGTCAATTCTCGGTTTATAATAATACCCTTCCAAATGTGCAAGAGAAGTGAGTTTCATCAGATTTTTATATCCGGTCTGATTTTTAGCGAGAAGGACTAGGTGGAAATAATTTCTTCTCTTTGTTTTCGCTTTGCCGGCACTCGTATCAAAACGGCTGCCGTTAGCAACATACGCTTCAAATCCGATAAGAGGCTTGATAAGCTGTTTTTTGGCTTCTTTGTTAATCTCATCGGCTTTTCTGAAAAATTCAACCGAACCGAACATCACACCGTGGTCTGTTAAAGCAATTGCCTTCTGTCCGTCTGCTATAGCGGATTCCAACAGTTGCGCAGGTGTACATAGTGCGTCTAAAATAGAATAATGAGAGTGATTATGAAGATGTACAAAATCTATCATTGTTTTTGCTTCAATTTATGTTCAGGTTGTGATTTAATGTACGTACAAAGATAGGTATTTTAATTTTTTTCTCAATCTCTAACTTATCAACATTCTTGAAAGCAAAAGCAAATTTTGAATACATTTAGCAATTAACTTCATAATTTTGCGTCATTAAAAAATACTTTTAAACGAATTTGGATAATGGAGGTTTCATAGATGTCCGATACACCGGAAAAAAACAAAGATAATAAGGATAAGAAATTTAATCCACTTGGCGATTTCAACAGAATGGGCGGAAGCGGTAGTAACCAACAGCAAAAGTTAATCCGGAATGTTTTTCTCTGGGTGATTTTGTTTGCAACTACTATTACTATTTATATGTTCATGCACAATACCCAGAAACCTGTATGGCCTGTTAGCTACACTCAATACATGAAGTTTCTCAATGAAAACGAAATTAATTATGTCGTTATCAAAAAATCGCAGATTAATGATTATGAACTCAATGGTGAATTGAAACGGAATATCTCTGTTAATATTGACGGACAAATGCGCGATATAAAGGGATTTACTACCAAACTCGGTTTTATTGACAGAAAAACAGAAGAATTGTGGGAATCAAAAGGTCTCGCATGGAAATACGAGGAAGGTGAAAGCCCGATGTGGAACATTCTGTTATCAATTCTCCCCTGGGTGCTGATTATAGGACTTTATATTTTCTTTATGAGAAGGATGCAGGGCGGTGGCGGCGGTCCAAAGGGAATTTTCTCATTCGGCAAGGCACGTGTCCATTTAATGAATGAAAGCTCTGTTAAAGTAACTTTTCAGGATGTTGCCGGTGCTGACGAAGCCAAATACGAACTTGAAGAAATTATTGAATTTTTAAAAGAACCTGCTAAATTCCAGAGACTGGGCGGAAGAATCCCCAGAGGTGTGCTTTTACTCGGTCCTCCGGGAACGGGCAAAACCCTTCTTGCAAGAGCTATCGCAGGCGAAGCAAATGTACCGTTTTACTCTATGTCCGGTGCAGATTTTGTCGAAATGTTCGTAGGTGTCGGTGCCAGCAGAGTAAGAGATTTATTTGAACAAGCAAAGAAAAGCTCTCCCTGCATTGTGTTTATTGATGAAATAGATGCGGTAGGTCGTCATCGCGGAGCAGGTCTCGGAGGCGGTCATGATGAGAGAGAACAGACTTTGAATCAGCTTCTTGTCGAGATGGACGGTTTCGAGCAGAACAGCGGTGTTATTATTATTGCCGCTACAAACCGTCCCGATGTACTTGACCCCGCTTTACTCAGGCCGGGAAGATTCGACAGACAAGTTGTTGTTGACCGTCCTGATATTAAGGGCAGGGAAGGTATATTTCAGGTTCATACGAAAAAAATCCCATTGGGAGACGATGTAAAATTAGATGAACTTGCAAGGGGAACACCCGGTTTATCGGGTGCCGATATTGCAAATATTGTAAATGAAGCCGCTTTGCTCGGTGCCAGACGCAACAGCGATAAAGTAACAATGTATGACTTTGAAAATGCCAAAGACAAAGTATTAATGGGTATTGAGCGCAAGAGCCTTGTAATTTCCGATGAAGAGAAAGAGATGACTTCGTATCACGAAATGGGACATGCGCTTGTAGGTTTGTTCCTTCCGGATTCAGATCCTGTGCATAAAATAACAATTATCCCTAGGGGACGTGCTTTAGGTATTACTTCTCATCTGCCTTTGGAGGATAAACATTCATTCTCGAAATCTTATGTTGAAACTCATATTGTAATTTTAATGGCAGGCAGAGCTGCTGAAAAACTTATTTTTAATTCGCTTTCTACCGGTGCCGCAAATGATATCGAGAAGGCAACACAACTGGCACGCAAAATGGTCTGCGACTGGGGTATGAGCGAGGAAATCGGACCTGTTAAATATGCGAACCAGCAGGAGGAAGTTTTCCTCGGCAGGGAAATTTCGCAACCTCGCGACCACAGTGAGCATACAGCACAGGCTATTGATAATGCCGTCCGCGAAATAGTTCTCGGAGCGTATAACAGAGCCGAGAGTATTTTGAAAGAACATATTGATACGCTTCATCGTTTATCGAAAGTTTTGTTAGAGCGGGAGGTTCTTGACGGAGAGGAATTAAATATGCTTCTGCGCGGCGAGATACTGCCTGAACTAAACAAAAAAACTTTAGAAGCATTGAAATCCATCAGGATAGACGAGCACGATTTCACTACTTCAAACAGTTCAGATAGTGATTTGCATAAAACTGAAGCTAATGTGGAATAAAAAATAATTAAGAAGATTCCGGACAAGCCGGAATGACAATATAAATGATAGAAACAGCGGTCAGGAGATTTTTTCCTGACCGCTGTTTTGTTTTATACAAGAATTGCTTTGTAGCCGTAATTGATAATTCCGGAAGCACCTTCTTCCATTATTTTTCTGAAAACCATTTCGACTTTTGCTCCTATTTTTACATCCTCAGGTTTACAGTCAACCACTTGAGCAGTAAGGCGGGCGCCTTCATCGGTCTCGATTATTGCAACAGCAAAAGGAGTTTCTTTTGCAAACTGGTCGGATGCAATGTGGACCACAGTATAGGACAGAATAGTACCTGTGCCCTTAAGCGTGATTTTATCGGATTCAGTGCATTTTGAATCGGGGCAAATGTACCTTGTAGCAAAAGATACTGTACCGCATTTGAATTTCTGAGCTTCGAGCCTGTATCTGTGCGGTATTTCGCGCGTATATCTTGGACTTATAGCCATATTACATTGCCTCCAGAATGTGTACAACAGAACTTCCGCCGGAACCGCCCATATTCTGAGCCATTCCGAATTTTGCATTGGGAACCTGACGTTTACCTGCGTCACCACGCAGTTGTTCAACGTTTTCGATAATTTGAGCAACACCTGTTGCCCCTACGGGATGACCTTTCGCCTTTAAACCGCCACTGGGATTTATAACAATCTTTCCTCCATAAGTTGCCTGTCCTTCTGCGATTGCTTTGCCTGCTTTGCCGTATTCAAAGAATCCAAGTTCTTCGGCAACAATTATTTCAGCAATTGAGAAGCAATCATGAACCTCGACAAACGAAATATCCGAAGGTTTAAGGTTTGCCATCTTGTATGCACGTTCTGCGGCGAGCCTTACGGCATCAAGTTTTGTCAAGTCTTTATGGTCGTGCAGTGCTATAGGACCTGTAGCAGAACCGATACCTCGAATCTTTATTGGTTTATCAGTAAACTCCTTAGCTCTGTCTAAGGGACAGAGAATTACTGCCGCCGCACCGTCAGTAATAGGCGAGCAGTCCATAAGTCTGAGCGGCTCGGCAACCATAGAAGCAGATAAAACAGCCTTCATATCTAATTCAAACGGATATTGTGCGTTCGGATTATTAACTGAGTGTTTGTGATTTTTAATAGGCACAGCGGCTAATTCTTCGCGTGTTAAGCCGTATCTGTGCATATATGCGTTAGCCATCATTGCATACAAGCCCGGAAAAGTTACTCCGTTGAATGCTTCAAACTCCTGGTCAGATGCAGTTGCAAGAACAAAAGTCCCGTCTTCGGTATCCCACATCTTTTCAACACCTCCGGCAAGAACGATATCACTCATTCCCGAAGCTACCTCAAGATATGCAGAGCGAACGGAAAGACCGCCTGAAGCGCAGGCTGATTCCACACGAGTAGCCGGAATTCCCGCCTGACCGATATAATCAGCCATAACTGAAGCAAGATGTTCCTGATACACATACAAGCCTGAAGACATACAACCTACATAAAGAGCATCAAGTTCTTTGATATTTGCGTTAGCCATTGCTTTCAAAGCGGCTTCAGCAAAAATATCACGCAGACTCTGATTCCACAGTTCTCCGAATTTTGTCATGCCAACGCCGATAATTGCGACATCGCGCATAAATTTACCTCCTGTTTATTTTCAAATTTTATTTTCAATTATAGTTATTTTACTGTTTCACATATAGAGAAACATATGCGATTTATTTTATTCGTTAAACATGATTTTCTTTCTGAACGCGACGTATTTACCGTAGTCGAGATAAATTTTCTTTCCGTTCAGCATATCCCGTGTTTTTGGTGCAAGATTCTGAACTTCGGTAATTTTATCTGTTGCTTCGAAAATAAATCCGTCACTACCAGCACCGGAACCGAATGAAACCATAAAGATTTTTTCTCCTGGTTTCACAACATCCATAATAGCGGACAAGCCTGTCGGAGAGGAACCTGAGTAAGTGTTTCCCATAAGATTAACAACCCAGCCCTGTTCCATCTGTTCATTTGTAAAGCCGAGAATTTTTCCTGCTTTCAGAGGGAACTTACCATTAGGCATGTGGAATACGGCATACTTGAAGTCTTTAGCTGTCATTCCGGATTTTTCAAGCATTTTCCAACCGCAACCCAAGAGATGCTTAAAATATGCCGGTTCACCTGTAAACCTGCCGCCGTGGCGGGGATAATGCTGGTATTCACGACGCCAAAAATCAGCAGTATCACTTGTGAATGAATGTGTAAATAAAACATCGGCAATTACATTTTTTGTCCCGAAAATAAATGCCGCACCTCCTGCGGATGCCGAATATTCAAGAGCATCGCCCGGGGCACCCTGCGAAGTGTCCGCACCGATACCCATAGCATACTCCATATTTCCCGATTTAACGTGGCTATAAGCCACAAACATAGCTTCTGAACCCGCTTTGCATGCGAATTCAAAATCGG